>SLAK01000086.1 GCA_007126855.1 Dehalococcoidia bacterium
AAGGAGCCGATCGGCCGGCCGAACTGCACGCGCTCCTTGGCGTAGTTCACCGAGATCTCGAAGTCGCGCTGGGCCAGGCCGACGAGGTAGGCGCATTCGAGGCAGGTCGCCATGTTGCGGAGCCGCGAAGCGGTCGCATCGTCCATGTCGACGACGTCGTCAGCGGCAACCTTCACGTCCTTGAAGACGACTTCGGCCTGCTTGTCGCTGGCGATGGTCTTGAGCACAGTGACGTCGATGCCGGACTGGTCGCGCGGCACGATGAAGGTGCTGAGCTTGCCGTCTGGCTTCCAGGCGAGCACCTGGAGGTAGTCGGCGATGTGGGCGTCGGGCACGAAGAGCTTGGTGCCGTTGAGCACGAAATCGTTGCCGTCGGCGGTTGCCTTCATCTCGACGCCGTCGCGGTCCCAGCGGCCGCTGGGCTCGGTGATGGCATAGGTGTGGATGGCGGAGCCATCGGCGATGCCGGGGAGGTACTTCTGCTTCTGGGCATCGGTGCCGGCGAGCAGGAGGGTGGCGGTCGAAGCGGCGTTGGGGATGAACGGCCCGGGCACGAGTGCGCGGCCGAACTCTTCTACGAGCACACAGAGGTCGAGGAAGCTGAAGCCTGCCCCGCCGTAATCCTCGGGGATCATCAGCCCCTGCCAGCCGAGCTCGGCCGTCTTCTTCCAGAGTTCGGGGCTATAGCCCTTCTCGTCCTCTTCCATTGCGCGGACGTGCTCTTCGGGGCACTCCTTCTCGAGGAATTCCCGCGCAGAATTTTTCAGCAGTTCTTGTTCTTCGCTGAGGCCCAGATCCATGAACGACGCACCTTTCTTCCGAGATTCACGCACACGTGCCGCCCATCGGACGGCCCGCGCCGTGACCCTGTTGCGGCGGGATTCTAGCACGATGTTTTGTGCCACGCGAACCGAAGCCGGTGCGAAAAGCGGAATCCGTTCGAAAATGGCGCCGCCGGCGGGGATCAGGCGGCCGGGGCGCTGATGTGGACGGTGCGCTGGCCATCGAGCCCGGCGACTTCGAAGAGCCCGGCCAGCACACGGAGCACGGCCTGTTGGTTGGCCTCGCTACCTGAAACCTGCTGGCGGATCCAGCCGTCGCGAACTTCGGCCTCCATGCGCACGGGCACGGCCTGGTCGCCGCGGTCGAGCCGGCTGACGAAGACGATGAGCCGCGTCGAGCCCGCGCAGCCGCCCTCGGCGACCGTCAGTGTGCCGCGCATGATGTCGGTCTCGAAGCCGAAGACGCCGCGGCGCATGGGGAAGCGGCTCGCGTCCTCTACCGCCGCTGCCTCGTGTGAAACCACGAAGAGCCGCGGGGGACTGATGTGTGTGTCGTGGCTGGCGTTTCCATGCATGTTCGTGCCTTTCCCTTGTGGTAAGGGTCGGCAGGGAGGGGCGGGTGCTCCAGTGGCGCTGATGCCGGGGAACGAACAGAAGGCGTAGCGCGGCCCGCCGCGGGAAGCCGTATCCGCGGCAGGATGCGGACTGGTGAGCAGCACTAAGACCTATTGATCCAACGTATGCAATGTAATATGGTACTGATTACCATGCCGGGGCCGCCTCCCGATGCTGTCAGCGTGTACGAGCGCCTCACTCCCCGCCGGGTGCAACTGCTGGGCCTGATCGCCAGCGCGCACACCACCCGCGAATGCGCCGACGCCATGGGCGTGTCCGTTTCTACCGTCGAAAGCACCCTCGCGGACCTCAAGTCGTTCACCGGGGCAACGTCGATGCGGCAGCTTGCCCGCTGGTGGCTTCGGGAGCGCGAGCCGTTTCTGGTCTGGATGCGGGAGCTGGCCGGTGGCGATTCCACGAAAACCCCGTTGACTGATGGGTCATGACCGGCCCGGGGAAGGGGGAAGGCGCCTTTGCCGGGGCTTTACGCTTTGTGTGCGGCCAATGACAAGGAACGCAATTCAGGAGGGAACCGCGATATGGATGGCCGGAAGCCTCTTCTGGCACAACGGTATGGTGCATGGCTTGGCCTGTCCTTGACCTCTTTCGTCGCAAGCTTCGCGCTCCTGACAGCGGCATCGGCTCACACGGTATGGGACCAGGTAAACCTTTCAGTCGCGTCTTGCCACGGTTATGGGTACATCCAGATTGACCACCCCCATGGCGAATTACAGGGTTTGGCGCAAACCGCTCCGGGTTGCCAGGCCGCTCCCCCCAATAATTCGTATCAGCATCTGGCGTCGGCGTTTTACGACGGCGGTGTGGCATACTACCAAAACGACGGGTGGAGTGCCGGCTTCAACGTCCGTGTCGACTCGTCACTGAATCCCACACGCATTGTTGGGTATCATCAGCTCTACTTTTGGGGTAGCTACTCGCCCCTGGAAGTCACAGACGTGACTCACTGACGGTTACATCCTTATCGCACTTGCACTGTACCGGGAGAAGTTGCCCTATGCGTCAAGGAAAACGATTTGCGCTGTCTGCCCTGGCGGGCGGCCTTGCTGTTGGGGCCGTGGTCGCGCTCGCCGTACCGCTGACCCTGGCAGGTTCAGGCGAAACTGGTGATGAATGGGTGTCTGACGAGGAGTACCGTAGCGCGGCTGACCGCTACGTAGCCTGTGTCGAGGAGGCGATTCCCGGGGTCGAGGCGTCCGTCACCGAGGATGTCAGGGGTAAGCGAACATTCAATTTCGTGGCGTATGTCGGCCATGACAAGGAAGCACAGGATGACTTCGCGTCGACAATCATGGATTGCGAGCAGGAGCATTTCCGCGAAGTTGATTTGGAGTGGACCCGTGCGAACACGCTGGACCCGGAGCTGCTGCAGTCTGCCCGAGAGGTGCTCGGGAACTGCCTGCGCGAGCACGACGTGGACGTGCCGGAAGTCCCGACACAGGCTGATCTCGGCGCGGTCCTGGAGGGCGTAAAGGACGGCTCGGTCAGCATCTCTGCCATCGAAGAATGCACCGAGGAAGTCGAGCAGGAGCTGGGATTGCCGAACTTCTTCGGCTGAGCCAGTGAGGCTATGGCCAGCGGAACGGCCGGGCTGCGGGCTCACGCCGCGGCCCGGCCGAGCAGCGCCGCCTGTGGTGGATGACCAGTGCTTGCGGGTCGCCCGGCGCCACCTACTCCACCCGGTGGCGCTGGACGAAGCGGCCCATGCGCTCCAGGGCGCGCTCGATGGCCTCGTAGCCGCTGGCGTAGCAGGCGCGGACGTGCCCCTCGCCGCAGGCGCCGAAGGCGTTGCCCGGCACCACCGCGACTCGCTCCTCGGTCAGCAGCCGTTCACTGAAGGTGATGCTGTCCATGCCGGTGACGCTGATGTCGGGGAAGGAATAGAAGGCGCCGCGCGGCTCGAAGGTCGGCAGCCCGATGGCCCGGAAGCCGTCGACAATCAGGCGGCGCCGCCGGTCGTACTCGGCGACCATCTCCTGCACGAAGGGCTCGCCGTGGTCGAGCGCGGCGATGCCGGCGTACTGCGCGGCGGTGGGCGCCGACATCATCACGTACTGGTGGACCTTCATCAGCGCTTCGGACAGGGGCGCCGGGGCGGCGATCCAGCCGACGCGCCAGCCGGTCATGGCGTAGGCCTTGCTGAAGCCGCCGATGAGGATGGTCCGCTCCTTCATGCCGGGCAGCGAGCTGAAGCAGGTATGCGAGCCTTCGTAGGTCATGCGGTCGTAGAGCTCGTCGCTGATGACTACCAGGTCGTGCCGCTCCGCCACTTCTGCCACTGCCATCAGGTCCTCGCGGCCCATGACGGCGCCGGTGGGGTTGGACGGATAGCCCAGGAGCAGCGCGCGCGTTTGCGGGGTAATCGCCGCCTCGATGTCGGCAGCGAGCATGCGGAAGTCGTTTTCGGCGTAGGTTGGGACGGGGACAAAGGATGCGCCGGCCATGACGGTTGTCGGAAAATAGGCGACATAACAGGGATCGGAAGACAGTACCTCCTGGCCGGGGTCGACGGTGGCGCGGAGGGCGATGTCGCAGGCTTCGCTGGCGCCGCTGGTGATGACCAGCTCGGTTTCGGGGTTGTAGCGGACGCCGTAGAGCCGTTCCAGGTGGGCCGAGAGCTTCTCGCGAAGCTCGAGGATGCCGAAGTTCGAGGTGTAGTGGGTGTGGCCCCTGTCGATGCTTTCAACCGCGGCGAGGCGGATGGGCAGGGGAGTCACATAATCGGGTTCGCCGACCCCGAGGGAGATGACGTCGTCGATGGTGCTGAGGAGGTCGAAGAACTTGCGGATGCCGCTGGGTGGCACCGCATGCATCCGTTTCGAGACGAAACGGGAGGCATCGTCCGGCGTGTTGGTGGTCATGGGCCGCTCCCTCGCCCCCGCCAGGCGCTTCGACGAAATGAGCCGCCTCGCGGCGGCTCGTGCAG
>SLAK01000333.1 GCA_007126855.1 Dehalococcoidia bacterium
AAAGACCGATCATGGCGTCGCGGACCTGCGGGTCGTCAACGCCCTGTTCGGCGCGAAACACGACGGTTGCCTGCTCGCCGGCGCGCTCTTCGAAGCCGTGAGCGTTGAGCATCTCGACGGCTTCGGCGCTTTCGGTGCCGGGCGGCGCTTCGAATTCGTTGCGGAAGCCGGACCCGAGGGCGTTGCCCGCGACGAGCAGTACGGCAACGAGGGCGACCCAGGAGGCGAGGACCAGGCGGCGTCGATGGTAGCAGAAAGCGGCAAGTGATTTGAGCATGGGTGAGTTCCTTTCCGAGGGCAAAGCTCCGCCCGCGCCAGCGCATTGGAACGCTGGCGAGGGGTGTTCCAAAGGAGAGATTGCGCAGGGCGGGAGGGGTTACGCCCTGCGGTGATGCTGATTGTTGCGCACGAGGTTCAAGAGATCAAGTAATGTCTGACTTTTCTTGAGTCCGTACTCGATTTCTGGTGAGTACTACTCGACTTCCTTCAACATGCGTTCGAGCTCAGCGGTTCGTTGGCGCAGGTCGGCGAGGTCGGCGGTCGCCTTTCGCAATTCTTCGAGGGTGGCCTGATGCGTTTCGGCCATGCCTTCGGCCAGGCGCTGGTAGGCTGCTTCACGGGCGATGACCATGCGCGACCGCCAGGTGGCCAGGCCCTGCCAGACGATGACCACGACGATGGCGGTGATCATGGCGACGCCTGTGAAGATGGCCGTGGCAGCGATGGTTGCGTCCGGCCAGCTCGTGGAATTGCCGGCCCCGTTGGCCTGCGCGAACAGCTGAAGAGTGAATACTGTCTCGATCATGAGTCCTCCTTGCCAGGCGATTCGGGGCCATCTGCGGTGAGCGTTTCGGCCGCCTGAATGATCAGGCCGGGCGTTAACGACACTGCAAAGTCCGTCACCTCGTAGTACTTCATGGCTTTCCCGTCATCGGAGATTTCCATGGTCCCGGCGATGAGCCCGGACGCTTCAAGTTTGCGCAGGTGCATGTGGAGAAGTGGTCTGCTCATGTTCATCTGCCGGGCGAGCTGGCTCACGTAGCTGCGTTCGCGGGCGAGCGCGGCGACGATGCGCAGGCGATGCGGGTTGGCTAGGGCTGAAAGCATGGCAAGCAGCCGGTCGCCAGTGATGGCATGGGTAGACGGATCATCTCGGCGTGTCACCTGTCAGAGAATTCTTACACGTGGAAGCAAAGGCTGTCAACAATCGGGCAGACGCGCAGGGAATCGCGGCGATCAGCGGGGTCAGATGGGCTTGTGGAAGACCTGTTCGAGGGCGGCGCGGCGGCGCTCCTGCTGCTCGCGTTCCTTCGCCAGGCGGCGGTCGAGACGGCGGCCGTTGCGGGCTTCGAAGGCGACCCAGCCGGCGACAATGGCGATGAGCGCGGCGATGAAGATGAGATTGCCGCCTATCCAGAGGATGAGGATGCCCAGGCGCTGGTCGTCCATTGCGGAGGGGCCCCAGGCGGGGACATTGTCGGCGAAGTGGCTGTGGAAGGGGGTCTGCATGCTCAGGAACATGCCTCCGAAGAGGCCCTTGTGGGCCATTTCCAGCAAGACATAGAGGCCGCGCAGGGGATGGTTCAGCCGCCAGCGAACGGGGTCAGCGGCAAAGGCGACGTACCAGAACAAGAAGCCTACGCCCAGCAGGCTCAGGAGCTGAAGGTCGCGGACCAGGCCATGCTGCGCGGCCCACGAGGTGAGCGAAGTGAACTGCCAGACGTAGGTGACGATGGCGAAGATGAGCCACGCGGCCGGGGGAAAGGTGAGCCATGATACGGGGAACCCGCGGTAGAGCCGCCGGAGCCGTGGCCGCCCCGCCGGGCTTGATACGCGGAAGGCAAGCGTGAGTGGCGTGGAGAGGACGAATAGGGGCGCCGCCACCATGGTGATGAGCAGGAAGGACGTGAAGTTGGCCCAGAGGAGCTGGTTGCCGTAGTGCTCAAGGGGACTTTGCACCCCGAGCCATAGCGCGAGCAGGCCGAGAGCAAAGGCGGCGGCGCGCAGGCGCAGCAAGCGTACGCGCGGGACGCCGTGCAGTGCGCGGTGATAAGCGACAGCGTAGAGCGCGATCGCCACCACAAAGGCGGCAACCCAGTGCGGATCGAACGAGGTCGCCCGGAGGATCTCGCCGAGTGCGGGTGTTGTACCGTCCATGTTCCCGTCAGCCAGCTTAGCAGCCGGGGGAACTCGCGCAGGTGAAGGCCCACACTGAACGACGAGGCCGGTGGCTCACTACCCTGGAAGCTCGCGTGCAACAGAGATGCGCGGCAGGAGTGGCGGATCAGTAGTCCGTGGGGTCGGGGGCGGACCCGGCGAGCGCTTCGCGCAGTGCGGCGAGCCGGGCGCGTTCGGCAAGGAGCTCGAGCAGTTCACGCGCCTGGTCGGGATTGAGTTCTTCGCCATCGGGCGGCTGCAGCTCCTGAATGGCCTGGTCGATGCCGGAGATTTCTTCGTCGACCTCGTCGAGCGTTTCGGCGGGACCGTCTGGTGCCTGGCCCGGGACCGTTTCGTCGCCGTTGGGGACAGGTTCGCCGGGTTCACCGGGGCCGGGTTCACCGTTTTCCTCGCCGTCGGGTTCCGACGGTTCGTCGTCGCCATTGCCGGGTGGTGGTTCATCGCCGTTTGGTTCGCCCGGCAGCGGCTCGTCGCTCTCTTCCTCGAGGAGGCGGAGGACAACCTCGTAGTTGTGGCGATATTCGGCCGTAGGGAACTCGCGGAGGGCGGAGCGGAAGGCGCTGTAGGCCGCCTCCAGGTCGTCCGCGGCGAAGGCGCTGTGGCCGATCGAGGAGTGAGCGGCGGCGCGAATCTCAGGCCTCGACGATTCGAGCGCGCGCCGCGCGGCGCTGGCGGCGCGCGCGTAGTCGCCCGCTTCGTGGAGCGCCGCCGCGTGGTTGAGGCTTACCTGGAAGTCGTGCGGGGCGGCGCGTTCGGCTTCGCGGAAGCGTTCGACGGCGCGGGCATATTCGCCGCGCTCGAAGGCTTCGATGCCCTGGCGGTTCAGCCGATAGCCTTCTTCGGCGCAAGCCGCCATGAGCAGCATGGCCACCAGGGCCATGCCCAGAGCGGAAGCAGGGCGCAGGCGCCGCAGCGCGAGGCTGGCACGCTCGGACAGCCAGCCGATGAGGACCAGCGCGAAGGCGGCGCCGGCGAACCACTGGAAGCGCTCAACAGGCGCTTCGGTGTCGCGGGCTTCCACCAGAGCACGCTCCAGGGAGGTGATGCGGCCCTGGACGGCTCCCGGCAGGGCTGCCGGGTCGGCGCCTAGATAGCGCCCGCCAGCCGCACGCGCGATATCCACGAGGGCGGCTTCGTCGAGCCGTGTGATGACCGGATTACCATCGGGGCCGGCGAGTTCGATGGTTTCCTCTTCGCGGCGGTCGAACACCGGGACGGGCGCGCCCTCTGGCGTGCCGGCGCCTACGACGAGAAGGTCGATGCCGGCGGCGCCAACGCTGGCCGCTGCAGCGATCGGGTCGGCCGCGCCAAGCTGCTCGCCATCGGTAAGGAGGACGATGAGCTGCCCGCGCTCGTCGTTGGTTGCGGCGACGAGGGCTTCCCTCGCGAGATCGAGGCCGGCGGCGATGTCGGTCCCGGGTTCGACGAAGATGGGCCCGGGCTCGAGCGTGCCGAGCACGGCGCGGGCCGCCTGGGTGTCGCTCGTGAGCGGGAAGCGGAGACTGGCACTGCCGCCGAAAATGACCAGGCCTACGCGGTCGCCGTCCATGTTTTGCAGCGTTACGTCAACGGCGTCGCGAAGGGCGGCGAAGCGGCTCGGTTCGACATCGCGTGCTGCCATGCCACGGGACACGTCGAGGACGAACATGATGTCGGCGCCCTGTCGCTCGAGCTCGATGGGTTCGGTGCCCCAGCGCGGCTGTGCGGCGGCGATGACGCCGAGCATGATAGCGACCGTGGCAAGGGTGGCGAGTAGATAGGGCGGGCGCGCGGGAGGCGTCCGGGAGAGCCGCGCGGCCCGGGCCGTCCCCCGGCGCATAGCCCAGATCCACACAGCCAGGCCGATGGCCGGGAGTGGGAGCAACAGCAGCAGCCAGGGGATACCGAAGCTCATGCTGTGACCCTCCGGAAGACCGTGGACCTGAGCACCATGTCAGCGAGCAGGAGAAGGGCCGCGACGCCGGCAAGCCAGGGGCCGTATTCACGGTAGGAGATGAATCGTTCGCGTTCGAAGCCAGAGGTCTCCAGGGTGCTGATCTCTTCGTACACCTCAGCGAGCGCGGTGAGCGATTCGGCGCGGTAGTAGATGCCGCCGGTGGCTTCGGCCATCTCCGCCAGCAAGTCATCGTCGACCTGGCCACCGCC
>SLAK01000148.1 GCA_007126855.1 Dehalococcoidia bacterium
ACGCGCCCGGCAAGGATCAGCTCCTCAGCCGCTCGCCGGGAGCTAACGCCCGCGTGGGACAGGATCTTCTGCAGGCGTTCAGCGGGCACGGTTTCTCAGGTCCTTCAGCCGCCTCCAGCCCGCGGGCACGAAGGGCGCAGCCCCCACCATCCCCGCTCCCGCCGCGGCGCCAAGGATGAGCCATGCAATAGGCGACACGCCGCCGTCCTCGTCGACCGGGACGCCAGCGGGACCATCCGACGACTCCGTCACTTCGCCGGCCACATCCTCTATCGGGGTCGGAGCCGCCGCGGGTTCAGAGTCGTCTGGCGTCGCGTCCGGTTCCGCATCTTCCAAAACCGGGAAGACGTTGGCCTCTCCCGGCGTCGGCCGAAGCGTGAGCCGCCACGGACCGGGTGCGTCGTGTTCAACGTTGCGCCCCAGCGTTTCGCCTTTCGGTGGTGCGTCGGGCTGGCCCGGGCCATAGCTGTCGATATCGCCGTAGGACATTGCATCAACCAGCGTACCGCTCGCGTCGAAGAGCATCACGGCATCGCCCGGGTTGCGAAGCCCGTAGCCGATACGCCCGGCGGGCACGCGCACGGAGAGTACATCGTCCGGAAGCGCGGTCTCCCGCGCCGCGATGACGGCATAACTCCGCGGCGGCACCACAAGCGATGGCAAATAGGACCCCCGCGAACGGTCGGCGATGATCCAGCCTGCCAGGTCGACGGCTTCGCCGGTGCGGTTATAGACCTCGACCCATTCGTTGAGTGTGTTCTCCCCGGCGACGTCGGGGTCACTCATGATCTCGGACAGGAGCAGGGGACCGCCCTTCGGTTCCTCGCCCGCGGTCACGCTCACGGTGGAGGAGCCGCCGCCAGTCGAACCGCCGCGGGCAGCCGGACCGCCGCTGCCGCCCGTGCCGCCCGCACCTGGCGGAGGCGTGGGCGTGGCGCCGGACGGCCCTCCAGTGCCACCGCCGGATGGCGAAGGCGTCGAAGTTGGCACTGGCGTCGGCGTCGCCGGCGCCGACGCGGTGAAGAGCGCGTCGTCCCAGTTCGCCGCGGTATCGCCAAAAGGCCGCAGCATCAGCCGTACCCTTGCGGACCTTGCGTTCGGCGGCGCCTGGATCGCGCCGGTCGAGAGCGCCCGCCACTGCTGCGACGTGCTCAGACGCGAATCCTGCTGGCTGATGTAGGTCCCGCTGCCGTCGGGCGAGGCGTACCACGAAACGCGGATGAAGAGCTCGGCGGCGCCGTACTCGACACGTGCCCGGGCCTCCGCCCGGTACCAGCCGCCCGGCTGCACGGGCACCGGCTGCCATACCCACTTGGTTGAACTCGTGTTGGACACGTGCCGGGCGGCCCAGTCGCCACGATAGGCGTTGCTGGTGCGCTCAAGAGTGCCGCCAAAGCGGCGCCAGTGCGCCGGGCCGTCGGGTCCGCCCTGCTCGAAATTGCCATTCTGCAGCAGCCCGCCGAAGTCGCCGGGAGCGGGCGTTGCCGTCGGGCCAGGTGCGGCTGTGGCAGTTGGAGGCGGCGGTGGCGAACCTGGTGATCCCCCACCTCCCGGCGGCCCGCCCGACGGCGGCGGGGAGTGTGGGGAGGGGTTCGGCGTTGGCGTGGCTGTTGCCGTTGCTGCGGGTGGCGGAGTGCTCTGTGGCAGGCTCGTGGGGGTCGCCGTCGGAGTTGGTTGGGCCGGGGTAGGCTCGATGGCCGGGGTAGGTGTGGGCGTTGGAGTTGGCGAAGGCGTCGGGGACGGCGTTTCGGCCTCGACGGCAACCAGCGAGGCCGCATCAACCCAGGCGTGGGCCGGTCCGCCCGAGATCGATTCGACCTGGACCTGGAAGGTCACGAATGCGCTGCCAGGTGGTTGGTCACTTTGAACTGAGAGCGTGTGGAACGCGCTGGTGGAAACGTCAAGGCTGACAGATGCGGAGTCCAGGGTCTGCATCGAGGCATCCACAAATTCGAGCCTCAGAATGGCGGTTTGAGGGCTGGCAGGGTCTGCGGCTACCCGCACCGACGCGGTGAAAGTGTGATTGCCGCTCAGCGGAAGGATCTGTCTTAGCGTCGCCCTGCTCGCGCCGGAGAGCTCTGCTGAGAAGTTGCCGATTGCGGGAGAGGTGGCGGCCGTGGCTTCGCCGGGGCCGACCTGCCATGGCGGTGAGATCGGCCAGGACTCAAAGCCGCGGTTGTCCAGCAGCTCAGTGCCCTGGGCGCCCGCGTCGTGGTCGCCAAGGACCAACACCCCGGCGATGATTGCAAGCCCGGGCAACCACACGCGCCACCACGAATGCACTGACACGAACACGCCGCCGGCAGCTAGCGAATCGCTGGCCGTGGAAGATGTATGGCTCCAGTGCCGGTGTCGCACCGTCTCGCCACAGGGCGAATGCAAACGTCCATGATGTACCCCGCCATCAACGTAGTCGGGGGAGTGTACCGGATTTGTTGTTTTCGCTCTGCATGGCCGATTGACAGTGGCATGATCCATGACCAATGATCCGGTGCCGTTCACATATGAGGAGGACACTGTGAAAGCTGCTGTGATGTACGGGGTGAACCAGCCCCTTGCCATCGAAGACGTCGAAGTCGATGAGCCTCGCGCCGGGGAGGTGCTCGTCCGCACGAGCGCGAGCGGCGTCTGCCATTCCGACCTCCACTTCATGGAGGGGTCCTACCCCACCGCCACGCCCATTGTGCTTGGCCACGAATCGGCTGGCGTTGTCGAGAAGGTGGGCGAAGGCGTGACCAACGTGAAGCCGGGCGATCGCGTGGTGATCGCCTTCGTGGCGTCTTGCGGGAATTGCGGCAACTGCGTCCAGGGCAAGCCGCACCTCTGCGACAACACGCAGAAACTGGGCCGCCACGACCGGCTGAAGCTGAACGGCGAGCCGATGTCCCAGTTCGCCAACATGTCCGCATTCGCCGAATACCAGCTCGTCTCCGCGAATGCCTGCGTGCATGTGCCGGAAGGCGTGCCGCTGGAAGTGGCCGCGCTCGTCGGTTGCAGCGTGATGACCGGTGTGGGGGCCGTCTCGAACACGGCAAAGATCCCGGTGGGCTCGACCGTCGCGGTGATTGGCGCTGGCGGCGTCGGCCTGAACGTCATCCAGGGAGCGAAGCTGGCCGGCGCGTCGCGCATCATCGCGGTCGACCTGCTGGAAAACAAGCTCGCGGCAGCACGCGAGTTCGGCGCCACCGATGTCGTCGATGCATCGAGCGACGACGCGGTGAAGAAGGTCCAGGAGATGACCGGTGGCGGTGTTGACTACGCCTTCGAGGCCATCGGCCTGGCCAAGACGGCCGAGCAGTGCTTCGGCATGATCAAGCGTGGCGGCAAGGCCGTAGTCGTCGGGATGATCCCGGTGACGCAGGCGGTCACCCTTCCGGGCCCGGCCTTCCTGCAGGAAAAGGGCATGATCGGCAGCTTCTATGGCTCCACCCGGCAGACCTACGACATGCCCTGGCTCATGGAGCTCTACCGGCAAAAGCGGCTGAAGATCGACGAGCTGATCACGAAGCGCTGGAAGCTGGACCAGATCAACGAAGCCTACGACGCGCTGAAGAACGGCGAAGTGAACCGCTCGGTGATCAATTTCGACTAGCGGCAGCGCATTCGGCCATCGGAGACAGGGCGCCTTCAAAGGCGCCCTGTTGCATTACCGCTGCTTTCGCGCGGTTAGCTTTTCACGCACGAGATGACGGGGTCGTAATCCGGCATCTCGGTGATCTTTGGCGCTGGCTGGATCCAGGCGACTTTGCCGTCTTTCCCGACGACCACGACGATGCGGTTGGCGACGCCGTGGCTTTCGATGAACACGCCATAGGCCTTTGCCGTTGCGCCCTGCGGGTTGAAGTCGCTCAGTACCGGGTAGTCGACGCCCAAATGCTGCTTCCATGCCTGCTGGGTCCATGCTCCATCGGAGGAGATGACAACGGGGATGGCGCCCTGGGCTTCGAACTCGGCGCGCTTTTGCTCTATCAGCGGAAGCTGGTTGCTGCAGGCCGGCGAAAACGCGGCCGGGACGAAATTGATGACGACAGCGTTCTTGCCGCGGTAGTCGCTCAGCTTGAACTTCTCGCCCAGTGGGCTTGATGGCAGCTCAAAGTCCGGTGCTTCGTCGCCAACTTTCAGCGTCTCAGTCTGTCCGGATTCAGTCATACGGGGCCTCACCTCTACTGGTTTCCGGCACTATCCTACGTTTCTGCCTGTGTAAATTCATCCTGCAGTGGCGACGGGCTATTTGCCGGGCCGGCACACTGCCATGCGAACTGCGTAGAAT
>SLAK01000133.1 GCA_007126855.1 Dehalococcoidia bacterium
TCTGCTATAATCGCGGCCATCGACGCAGGCGACGCTGACGGCTGCGTGCAGCGGGTCAGGGAGTTTGTGGAAGAACTTTGCGGCGGCTGATGCGCGCTCTGCTGTGGCCGGCGAGTTGCGCTTCGCGTGTTGGCTTGCGAGAACAGCACAGGGCGGGAGTGCCCGGGACGCGAAGGTCGAACGTGCATAAGAACCCGGAGGAGGGCTGCGTTTGATGCCGGTGCGCGGCATACGCGGCGCGACAACCGTGCGCGCCAATACCCGTGAAGCGATTCTAGAGGCGGCGCGCGAGCTGCTGGAGGCGATGGTGAAGGCCAACGACATCCAGGCGGAAAACGTCGCGAGCGCCTGGTTTACGACGACGCAGGACCTGAACGCGGAGTTCCCGGCAGTGGCTGCGCGGGAGATGGGCTGGACCTTTGTGCCGCTGATGTGCGGGCACGAGATGAACGTTCCGGGGAGCCTGCCGATGTGCCTGCGGGTACTGATGCACGTGAACACGGAAGTGAGCCCGCACGACATCCACCACGTCTACATCCGCGGGGCGAGTGCATTGCGGCCGGACCTGAGTTCGAGCACGCATTCGACGGCACGGTAAACCTTCACATTCAGAGCGTTGCCCCAAGGGGCGGAAGCGGCGAGCATCAAGCAAGGCGGCGCTTCCGGGGCCCTTCGCGGGTTGGTGGGATCCGGTTTGTCCCTGATTTTTCGATGCGGAGAGGGGCTGAACGTTGACTTATAGCGACTTGACAGCGATTATGCGTGCGGTCGTCAGCGTGGCATCCGCCGGTCGAGTCGACGCCGGCAGGGGTTAGGGCGTCTGGAGCGGATCACGAACGGCGACGGTCGAAACACCCGGACGGGCAGGCCATGGCGGGGTGGTGCTGGCTCGTCAGGAGCTATGGCCGAAGTTCACCTGCCCGTCTTTGAGGGGCCCCTTGACCTGTTACTGCACCTGATCGAGCGGGATGACCTGGACATCACCGCGGTTTCGCTTGTGCAGGTGACCGACCAGTACCTGCGCGCGGTACACCAGAGCGACGGGATCGATGCCCACGCGCTTGCGGAGTTTGTGGCCATCGGCGCGAAGCTGATCTTCCTGAAGTCGCGCGCATTGCTGCCGCCGCAGCCGGTGGAAGAGGAACCGGAGTTCGAGGAAGGCGATGTTGGGCAGGAGCTGGTGGACCTGTTACGTGAATACAAGCGCTTCGGGGAAGTGACGGACGTGCTGGAGGAGCGACAGGAGCACGGGCTGCGGGTATACCCGCGGGTGGCGCCACCGCCGGAACTGCCGCCTGGGACAGGGCTGGACGCGGTGACGCTAGACCGGTTGACGAAGATCATGCGCGAAGTGATGCGGCGCAAGAAGCCCAGCAAGCGCGCAGCGGTGGTGCGGCGCGAAACGGTGACAGTGACACAGCGTATCCAGGAGCTGCGCGGGCGGTTGCATGCCCGGAAGGCGTTTTCGTTCCGGCAGGTGATGGAGGAATGCGAGAGCCGGGTGGAGGTGATCGTGGCGTTCCTGGCCATCCTGGAGCTGCTGAAGAACGGCGAATGTGATGTGCGGCAGCCGCAGACCTGGGGCGATTTCGACGTCGTGGCGCTCGAGCCGGCGGCGGCCGCGGCGAACTAAGCGCAGCGCAGCCAGGTATTCGAACACTACCGGCCATAGCTTCATACTGGGCACATGACAATTCCTGCGTTTACACGGACGCAGCTTCAGGCGGGCGCGCCGGGTCCTGACACGGCGCTGACGGTAGGCGTTTTGGACGGTGTCCACCTGGGCCACCAGTCGTTGCTGAAACAGCTTGTGGAGGCGGCACGGGAACGGGCGCTGTCGCCGGGAGTTGTGACCTTACACCCGCACCCGCTGACGGTGTTGCGGCCGGAGACACGGCCGAGCTACCTGACTTCGCTGGAAGAACGCATGCAGCTCATCCTGGCAACAGGCTGTGCCTGGGTAATCCCGCTGACCTTCACGTCGGACGTCGCGGAAGTGGAATGCGAAGAGCTGGGCCGGGCCTTTTACGAACACCTGGGCATGCGGTTGATGGTGCTGGGGCCGGACGCCGCGTTCGGGCGCGGCGCGCCGCGTGACACGGTGGAACGGATGCGGCAGCTTGGCGAAGAGCTGGGCTTTGAGGTGTTGCAGGTGGAACCGCTGATGCACGACAGCGAGCGGTACAGCTCCACGGCGGTGCGGAAGGCGCTGGAGCAGGGGAACATGGAGCGCGTGGCGGAACAGCTCGGGCGGCCGTACAGGCTGGCGGGGCCGGTGGTCCGCGGCTTCGAGCGGGGACACACCATCGGCTTCCCGACGGCGAACATCTCTGTAGCGGCCGACCGGGCGTTGCCGGCGTTGGGCGTGTACGCGACGCGGGTGCACCTGGAGGGTCAGACCTACTGCGGGGCGACGAACATCGGGCGCAGGCCGACTTTTGAGGCAGGGCACATCTCAATCGAGACACACATCCTGGATTTCGACGGCGACATCTACGGGCGGCGGCTGGAGCTGGACATCATCCAGCGCATCCGGGAAGAGAAGGCGTTTCCGAGCGTGGAGGCTTTGTCGTCGCAAATACGGGAGGATGTTGCGTCCGCGCGGAGGCTGCTGCAGTGACACGGAAGATGGCGCCAGTCGACGAGCAGCTTTTCGTGCTGATGAGCGGGGTGGACTACGGGGATCCGCAGCTCCGGGAGCGCTTCGCCGGGGAGCTGCGGGCGTTGCTGGAACAGGACCGGCCGCTGCGGGTGTACCTGGGCATCGACCCGACGGCGACCTCGCTAACGCTGGGACACACGGTGCCGCTGCGGAAGCTGCAGCAGTTCCAGAGCTTCGGGCACCACTGCATTTTTTTGATCGGCGACTACACGGCGCTAATCGGCGACCCGAGTGACAAGAACAAGCTGCGGCCGATGCTGACCGAAGACGAGATCCGGCGAAACGAGGCGAGCTATTTCGAGCAGGCGGGACGCATCCTCGACCCGGAGCAGACGGAGCTGCGGCACAACTCCGAGTGGCTGGGCGCGCTGAAGTTTCCGGATGTCATTTCGCTGATGGCGAAGTTCACGGCGGCGGAGATGCTGCGGCGGGAAAACTTCCGGAAGCGCTTCGAGGATGGGGATCCGATTTACCTGCACGAGTTCCTCTATGCGCTGATGCAGGGCTACGACGCCTATGCACTGGAGTGCGATGTGCAGGTGGGCGGGACCGAGCAGCTCTTCAACCTGATGGCGGGGCGGAAGATCCAGGAGGATGCGGGGCAGCGGCCACACGTGCCGGTGACGATGCCGATCCTGGTGGGGCTGGACGGCAAGGAGCGGATGTCGAAATCGAAGGGCAACTTCATCGGGGTGGACGAATCACCCGGGGAGCAGTACGGGAAGGCGATGTCGATCCCGGACGAGGTGGTGATGGACTACTTCCTGCTGGCGACTAATGTGCCGCGGGAGGATCTGGACGGCCTGCGGGAGCAGCTGATCGAGGACCCGATGGGTACGAAGAAGCTGCTTGCGCGGACGATCGTTGCGGAGTTCCACGGGGACGATGCGGCGAGTGCTGCGGAGGCGGAGTTCGAGCGGACGGTGCAGCGGAAGGAGCTGCCGGAGGACATGCCCTCTGTACGTATCGATGGGGAGCGGCCACTGATCGATGTGATCGTGGAGCACGGGTTGGCGCCATCGAAGCGGGAAGCGCGCCGGCTGTTCCAGCAGGGAGCGGTCCACGTGGACGGTGCGGCGGCCGAGCTGGACGCGAGCGCGACACCGGGGACGGTGGTACAGGTGGGGAAGCGACGGTGGCTGCGGCTGGAATAGCCGGCAGCACTGTTTAGTCGATCTCGAAGAGCGGGCGGACTTCGATGCAGCCCTGGGCGGCGCCGGGGATGCGTGCTGCCCAGTGGATCGCGTCTTCCATGTCGCGGCAATCGAGCAGGTAGTAGCCGGCGAGCTGAACCGCGGTTTTTTCGAAGGGCCCGGGATCCGTGGAGCGCGCGCCGTCGCGGGCGCGGACGGTGACGGCGCTGGAGGTGGGCTGCAACGGCCGGGAGTCGACCAGGACGCCGGCTTCGCGGGCGGCCTCGTCGAGGGCGACATAGGCGTCCCAGAGCTCCTGGTGGCCTGGTTCTCCCGGCTGAAGGTCGCGGGATTCGTCCGTGTAGATGAGCAGCATGAACTTCACAGGGCACCTCTGGTTGCGTATGAGGCGCA
>SLAK01000462.1 GCA_007126855.1 Dehalococcoidia bacterium
CGACCGTCGCCGCCCTCAACGGCGCCGCCGTGGGCCTGGGCGTGGAGCTGGCGACCCAGTGCGATGTGCGCATCGGCAGCACTGCGGCGCGCTGCTCCTGGGCCTTCCCCCTGCGCGGGCTGGTGCCGGACACGGGCGCGGCGACCTACATCCTGCCCCACATCGTGGGGCTGCAGACCACGCTTCGCTGGACGCTCTCGGGCCGCATGGTGCAGGCGGATGAGCTCCGGGAGCTCGGCTTCCTGGCCGAAGTGGTGGAGCCGGAACAGCTCCGCCAGCGTGCGATCGAGGTTGCCGCCGAGATGTCCGCGGGCGCGCCGCTGGCGATCCGTGAGACCAAGCGGCTGCTCTACCGCAGCTTCGGCCGCAATGCCGACGACCACGTCCAGGACAACCGCGAGACGCTGAACCGCATGTTCCAGACCGAGGACCACAAAGAAGGCGTCAACGCCTTCCTCGAAAAGCGCGAGCCGCGTTTCACCGGCCGCTAAGTCGCTTCTCGATGCGGCGTTACGCACCAGCGAGTGTGCCTGTGCGCGGAGTTGCCTGGCTTGAACGCAACGCATTTGCAAAGGGGGCTACAAGGCTGGCGTATTGTAGGTGGCGTGCGCGCTCCCTACATTGGTGGACGCGGGGGAGGGGGCTCACATGATTCGTACCCGATACTTCGTTCATGCTGTAGCAGCCGCGATGACGGTAAGCCTGATGGCTGCCGCAGCCGCAGCCGCACAGGTTCCTGGCAACGGCAACGACAACAACGGGACGCCGGTTTGCCTCCAGGCCGCCAACTTCCAGGCAGAAGGCTCCTACGTTCTTGCTGCGCCTGCCACAGGCGAAGAATACGTGGTCAGCGATCTCCGCTGGGCGGCGCACGAAGGCTGTGAACGCTTCGTCATCGAACTCGGATTGGGCGATGACGTTCCGGCCAGCGTCACCGGCGAGGTGACAGCGGAGTTCCTCCGCGACCTTGGCCTGGTGCGAGTGCACCTGCACGAAGCCCATGGCGTCGAACTGGATGAACCCACCGCCGCGGAGCTGGAAATCGATGGTGAACTGGCCCGGCAAGCCTACGTTGTTCGCCACCTCGACCAGTTGCTCTATGTCGACCTGCACCTCGCTGGCGAAGCCGAAGCAGCAGTCTTCGTGCTGGGCGATCCCGGCCGCGTGGTCGTCGACCTCCGGCCCGGCGGTGGCCCGGTCCCGGCGCCTGCCGCAACCAACGATTTCACGGTCCTCCTCACACCGCGCGACGGCGACAGCACAAGCTATCCGTTCACCGTTCGCGGCTATGCCCGCCATTTCGAGGCGAACGTGGTCGTCCGCTTCGAGCGGGCTGGCGAGCCGGTCGGCGATGAGTTCATTACATCGGCGACCGACTGGGTCGACGCCTGGGGCGAATTCGAGCTGACGCTCGACGAGGGGCCCGTTGGACGCGTCCATCTCCACGCCGGCGAATATAGCGCGGCTGATGGCACCTGGGACGGCGCTTCCGTCACGCTCGATATCGAGCGGCGCGGGGTCGTCCCCGCGATAGCGCGGACGGTTGAGCATCCCGAATCGGTGGGCATGGTCGGGGAAGACTGAGCGGGCATCCCATGAGCGGCGGGTGAGGTACGGCGGTCCGCGGGGCGGTTCGCGACCGTGATAGGCTCAAGAGATGCGGGCACACCTATGACGACTGATGCCGCTTCACGCTACGGCACGCCGCTTGCCACGTATCGCCTGCAGCTCCATGCAGGGTTCGACTTTGCCCGCGCAACAGAGCTCGTCCCCTATTTGCACAGCCTTGGCGTTTCCCATGTCTACCTCTCTCCATTCTTCGCGGCCGCACCGGGTAGCACCCACGGCTATGATGTGTTCGACCACAACCAGGTCAACCGCGAACTTGGCGGCCTTGCCGGGCTCTACGAACTGAGCGAAGCACTCGTCGCCCATGGCATGGGGCTCATCGCCGACATTGTCCCGAACCATATCGGCATCAGCGGCGCCAACCCGTGGTGGCGCGATGTCCTCCGCTATGGGCAGGACTCGCCCTACGCCGGCTACTTCGATATCGACTGGGAAGCCCAGCCCCACATGCAATCCGGCGTGCTCGGCTACCCGGTCCTCGGCGGCCCCTTCGGCGTCACACTCGAAAATGGGGAGCTCCGGCTCGATGTGGTCGGCCACGAAATCGTCGTGCTCTACTACGACAACAACTTTCCCCTGGCGCCGCGGTCCTACCCCCGCATCCTCGGTATCCCTCCCCATGAGCTGCGGCCCGACCTGCATGACCCCGCCGCGCTGGCCGAGCTCATCGACATCCTCGACACCCTCCCCCAGGCCGACCACGAGACCGCCGAGCACCTCTTTGGCCGCTTCCGTGGAATCCTTGCCGACGAACCCGCCATCGAGACCTATGCGCACGAACGCGTCGAGCAACTCAATGGCCAGCCCGGCGACCCGGCGAGCTTCGACCAGCTCGAAGAGGTCCTGCTCGACCAGCACTACCGTCTCTCCGATTGGCGCGTCTCGGGCGAGGAGCTGAACTACCGCCGTTTCTTCGACATCAACAGCCTGGCCGCCATCCGGGTCGAACGTGACGAGGTCTTCGACGCCGTCCACCGGCTCCTCCTGCAGCTCGTCGAAAACGGCATCGCGACCGGCGTCCGCGTCGACCACATCGACGGGCTCTATGACCCGGCGGCCTACCTTCGCCGCCTCCGGGAACGGCTCGACGAGGCTGCTTCCGGGCTCAATGGCGCCCACGTGCCCATCTACGTCGAGAAGATCCTTGAGATGCACGAAGAGCTCCCCCGCTGGCCGGTCGAAGGCACCACGGGCTACGACTTTCTCGCCCACGCCAACGCGCTCTTCGTCAACCATGACGCCCAGCGTGCGTTTACCACCACCTACGAGCGCTTCGTCGGCGAAAATGTCCGCTTTCCGCGCACAGCCTACGATGCCAGGCTCCATGTCGCGGGCGCCTCATTCGCCGGCGAGATCAACGTCCTGGCGTTGCAGCTCCACCGCATCGCACGGCGCCATCGCCTCCACCGCGACAACACACTTCGTGCCCTGCGGCGCGCGATAACGGGAGTGCTCGCCTCATTCCCCGTCTACCGCACCTATATCGGCCCCGAAGCTGACCCCGAAGCCGCCAGGAGCCACATCCGCCGCGCCATCGCAGAAGCCGCCGCCCGCGATTCCAGCCTGTCGCGCGCCGCGCTTGACTTTCTCCGCGAAGTCCTGCTCCTCGAACGGGAAGACCTCGACCCCGAAGAGCAGGAGCGCCGCATCCACTTCAGGCGGCGCTTCCAGCAGGTGTCCAGCCCGGTGGTGGCCAAAGGCATGGAAGATACCGCCTTCTACCGCTTCAACCGGCTCATCTCGCTCAACGAAGTCGGCAGCGAACCCTCCACCTTCGGGCTGGTGTCGCCGGTGCTTCACACCTGGTTCCAGGAGCGCGCCGCCTTTTGGCCTGGATCCATGTCCAACAGCTCCACCCACGACACCAAGCGCAGCGAGGATGTCCGCGCGCGCCTGAACGTCCTGAGCGAGATCCCCGCCGAGTGGCGCCGGCAGGCCACCGCCTGGTCCCGCATGAACGAACGCCACCGCCGACCCGTCAACGGCGAACTCTTCCCGGACCGCAACACCGAGTACTACATCTACCAGTGTCTTGTTGGCGCCCTCCCGGCCAGCGGCCCCGACGACGAGTTCCGGGAGCGCATGCGGACGCACCTCACCAAGGCCATGCGCGAAGCCAAGGTCATCAGCAACTGGGTGGAGCCGGACGAGGCGGTGGAGACCGCCGTGCTCGAGTTCCTCAGCGCCATCCTCCACAGGTCGCGGGCCCGCGCCTTCCTGCGCCGCCTGCAGGCGATGGTCGACCGCATCACCCCCGCCGCGGCCCACAATGCGCTCGCGGCCCTGGCGCTCAAATGCTTCGCGCCCGGCTTCCCGGATTTCTACCAGGGCTCCGAGTTTCCGCGCTTCGACCTCACCGATCCCGACAACCGCCGCCCCGTCGACTTCGAGGCGCGCATGGACGCCCTCCACCACGTCCACGACGAAGCTGTGCCGCCCGGCGACCCCGCGTGCGAGGAAACAAAGCTCTGGTTCACCCATCGTTCCCTCGCCATCCGCCGCGACCAGCGCCCGGTCTTCGAGTCCGGCGACTACCGGCCGGTTGAGGTTGTTGGCCCGCAGGCAGATTCCC
>SLAK01000033.1 GCA_007126855.1 Dehalococcoidia bacterium
CCGGGTACCCTAGCCGCGCGCCGCGCGCTTCCAGCGCGACAGACCACTCAACACGAAGGGGGAACAACATGGGCGAGATGGTTTCTTTCCCGTCCAACGGAGCCCAGGCTTCCGGCTATCTTGCAAAGCCAGCATCAGGCGCCGGCAAGGGCATCGTCGTCATCCAGGAATGGTGGGGACTGAACGACCACATCAAAGATGTTGCCGATCGCTTCGCCGCCGAGGGCTTCGTCGCCCTGGCGCCCGACCTCTATCACGGCGTCGTCACCGAAGAGCCCGACGAAGCTGGCAAGCTCCTTATGGCACTGGATATCGACCGCGCCGAAAAAGATCTCCGTGGCTCCATCGAATACCTCAACCAGGAAACCGGCGGCCCTGCCGGCACCGTCGGCTTCTGCATGGGCGGGGCGCTTAGCCTCTTCGCCGCCTGCAAGAACGGCGACAAGGTTGGCGCCTGCGTCGACTTCTACGGCGGCCATCCCAACGTCACCTACGACTGGGATGGGCTCACCGCGCCGGTGCTCGGCCTCTTCGCCGAACACGACGACTTCGTCAATCCCAACGTCCCGAACTACGAAGCCGCCCTCAAGGAGCGCGGCAAGACCTACGAGTTCCATACCTATTCCGGCACCCAGCACGCCTTCTTCAACGACTCCAGCCCCGACGTCTATAACCGGGAAGCCGCGCAGGACGCCTGGCAGAAAGTCCTCGACTTCTACCGCAAGCACCTGTAGAGAATCCGGTGACCATCCGCCGGCAATAGCCCGGCGGATGCACCAAGCACGGAAGGGATCGCATGGGCAAACTCGACGGCAAAGTCGCGATCGTCACCGGTGGAGCATCCGGCATCGGCCGCCAGGCCGCCCTCTCGTTCATCGACGAGGGTGCGAGGGTATTCGTTGCCGACCTCGACGAAGACGGCATTGGCCGCCTGGTCGCCGAAGCCGGCCACAACTATGCCGATGGCATGGCCACCGACGTGACCGACGAATCCGCCGTCGAACGCATGGTCGCTGGCTGCGTCCGCCGTTTCGGCCGACTGGACATCGCCTTCAACAACGCCGGCTTCGGCGGCTTCTCGCCCATCCAGGACTACCCCGCCGAGGACTTCCGCCGCGTCGTCGATGTCTGCCTCACCGGCACCTTCCTCTGCATCAAGCATGAGGCGAAGCACCTCATCGAAGCCGGCCACGGCGCCAGCATCATCAACATCGCCAGCCTCAACGCCATCCAGGCGACGGAGGGATACGCCGCCTACTGCCCGGCAAAGGCGGGCGTGGCGATGCTGACCAAGGTGGCGGCGTTGGAGCTGGGCAGGCACGGCATCCGCGTGAACAGCATCGGCCCGGGCCTCATCCACACGCCTGCCACCGCAGGCATCCGCGCCGTCCCCGGCCTGGAGCAGGCCTTCGTCGATGAAGCGCCCATCGGCCGCGCCGGCGAACCTGAAGATGTCGCCAAGCTCGCCGTCTACCTCGCCTCCGACGACTCAACGCTCATGACCGGCCAGACCCTCTACCTGGACGGCGGCGCAAGCATCAACAAATACCCCCCGCTCTTCAACTTCCTGCCCACAGGCGAGTGAGCGAACAACGCCCGGATGTGCAGGCTATACTGGCCACATGACCTCCGCAGTAGCCTCGAAAGAACTGCCCTTCGACAATGGCGACGTCATGAGCCGGCACGAGTTCCACCGGCTCTACAGCCAGTGTGAGGACCTTGAGCACGTCGAGCTCATCGAGGGGGTCGTCTATTTGCCATCGCCGACACGAGACCTGGAGCACGCTGATCAGCAGATGCTCGTCCTTGAATGGCTTGCTGCCTACCGGGGAGATCGCCCTGGTCTGGTGGTCGCCCCACCCGCAAGCGTCCTCCTGGATGACCGCAACGAACCGGAGCCAGACGCGCGACTGTACAGGAAGGATCATGCCCGCTTCGAAGACGGCTACCTGGCCACCCCTCCGGAGCTGATCGTCGAAATAGCCGCCTCCAGCGCTGCGCGAGATCTCCACCAGAAAAAGCGCGCCTACGAGCGCAACGGCGTCCGCGAATACATCGTCTGGCGCACCCGCGACGGCGCCATCGACTGGTTCCGCCTGGTCGACGGAGCCTACGTGCGTGTCGAAGCGGACAAAGACGGCATCATCGAAAGCGAAGAGTTCCCGGGCCTCCGTCTCGATGTCGCGGCAATGCTCGCCCACGACCGCCAGCGCGTCCTGCGCGCACTCAAACCGCGCGGCTGAGCGGTACTGGAAACGCAAAGACGCCCCGCATTCACGGGGCGTCCCTTTATTCAGCGCTATTCCTCGCCTACACGCCGAAGTCCCAGGCCATGCCATCGTGGTAGCGCTTTAGCACATTCTTCGCAATCAGCACGCGGTGCACCTCGTCCGGCCCGTCCGCGATCCGCAGCGTGCGCGCCCCCGTGTACATGCCCGACAGCGGCGTGTCGCCCGAAACGCCCATCGCGCCATAGACCTGGATTGCCCGGTCCACGACCCGCTCCATCGCCGCAGGAACGAAGATCTTGATTGCCGAGATGTTCGTGCGAACGTCGCCCGTGCCGCTGTCGATGATCTCTGCCGTGTGGATGGTCATCAGCCGCGCAGCCATGATGTCGATGTAGCTGTCCGCGATGAAGCCCTGGATGAACTGCTTCGTCTCCAGCTTCCCGCCGTGCACCTCCCGGTCGATCGACCGCCGGACCATCAGGTCGAACGCCCGCCACATCTGGCCCACCGAATTCATGCAGTGGAACACGCGCCCCGCGCCCAGCCGGTCCTGCGCCGCCTGGTGGCCAGTTCCAGTGCGCCCGAGCTGGTTGGTCACCGGCACCCGGACGTTGTCGTAGGTAATCTCGCAATGGTTGCTGTCCCGGCCCCATACCGGCACGCTGCGCTCGATCTTGAAGCCTGGCGTGTCCGTCGGGACGATAATCTGCGTCATCTTGTTCCGCACGCCGCCGGCGCCATCATCCTCCTCGGTCCGGCACATCACGATCGCAAAGGCAGCGCCTTTGGCGCCCGACGTGAACCACTTCCGCCCGTTGATCACCCATTCGTCGCCGTCGCGCACCGCGCGCGTCTGGATCGCGTAGGGGTTTGAACCGGGCGCGTCCGGCTCCGTCATGGAGAAGCACGAACGGATCTCGCCGCGGATGAGCGGCTCCAGCCACGTCTTCTTCTGCTCTTCCGTCCCGTATTTCACCAGGATCGTCTGGTTGCCGGAATCCGGCGCCACCACGCCGAAGAGTGGGCTTGAGTAAGGGCTCCACGCCAGGACTTCGTTCATGTAGGCGTGCTTCATGAAGCCAATGCCCATGCCGCCGTATTCCTTCGGCAGGTGGGGCGCCCAGAGCCCGGCCTTCTTCACGTTCTCCTGGATCTCGTAGGCCAGCCGTGGGCGGTCGGGATGGCGGTGGTCCAGCCGCTCTTCGTTCGGGATGATGTACCGCGTCACGATGTTCGCGGTCGTTTCGCGGATCTCGTTGATCTCCGGGTCCAGCGTTGGAATCGGAGAAATTGTCGGCGTGCCTTCCATTATGGAACTCATGGCTGCTCCTTCAGCTATAGGTTGGACGTCTTGTCTGGCGCCGCAGAGTCTACCGGCTTCGAGGACGGCTGTCTGTCAGACCGCAGTTGGGATACTTCACGATGCCCATTTATAGTGCACCCACCATAGTGCTGGAGCCCGCATATGATCGTCCGCATTGACCACATCGGCGTCATCGCACACACGTGGGACGCCGCCGGCAACGTCCTCCTTGAAAAGATGGGCTTCGAACTCGATGCCGGCAGGACGCGGATACCCGAAGGGAACTATTTCGCGCCGGAAAACACCGACATCTTCTTCGTCAAAGTCGCTGTCGGCGAAACGCGGATCGAAGTGCTCATCCCGCGTGACGACCAGAGCGGCATCGGGCGCCGCCT
This sequence comes from Dehalococcoidia bacterium, assembly GCA_007126855.1. GTDB lineage: Bacteria > Chloroflexota > Dehalococcoidia > Tepidiformales > Tepidiformaceae > SLAK01. Next base: position 3,930 of record SLAK01000033.1, read on the forward strand.
CAAGAAATACGGCCCCGGCCTCCACCACATCGGCTATGCCTCCACCGATCCTGCCGCGGACGCCAGGCTCCTAAGTGAACGCGGGCTGGAGAAGATCGACCTCACCAGCGGTGGCCGCGGCGATTTGCCAGGCTCCGAAACGCCCTTCTTCTACCCGCGCAGCGCCGGCGGCATCCTCACCGAGCTCGTGCCCGTGCGCGAAGACTGAAGAACCTACCGCACCAGCAGGAAGCTGAGGTAGAGCACGTACGCCGCCAGCAGCGCGCC
>SLAK01000377.1 GCA_007126855.1 Dehalococcoidia bacterium
ATACGCGCTGGAAGCGATGGGGCACGACGAAGTGCTGGTGCTCCACGCCGATCTGCCGCTGGCCAGCGCCGAGGCGCTGGAGCGCATCGTGCGCGGCGCCCCGCCGCCACCCTCTGCGACGATCGTCCGAAGCCCGGACGGCGGCACGAACGCGATGTTCCTGCGGCCACCAGGCAGCTTCCCGCTGCGTTACGGTCGCGACAGCGCGGCGCTGCACCGTCAGGCCGCATTCGCGGCGGGGGTCACCTTCAGCAGGCGCACGGAGCCGGCGCTGGCACTGGACCTGGACACCCCGGAAGATGTAGCCGCGCTCTTCAAGAGCGAGCAAGGGCGGGACTCACGCGCCGGCCGGCTGCTGGCGGAGCTGGGGGTCCGGGCGCGGTTGCACCAATCGGCAGGGCGTTGAGGTGTTCCGGAGCCGGGTCAGCGGCTCACATGCGAAGCAACGTGCGGTGCGAGCAGGCGGTTTGAGAGCGGCGTGCCGAGGCTTACGTGGTGTTCGCGTTGCGGTTGGTCCGCTACCAGGGTGAGCGCCTGCGTAGCGAATGAACCGGGCGAGCCGTTATGAGGCGCAAAGTACAATTGAACCTCACGACCCGGCGCCCCACAACCGGTCACATGTCCGTCGCTGTTAATAGTGACTGCGTAGGCATTGCCCCAACCTTGTTCGTTGTCGAACTTGACTTCGTCAACGCCGCACTGGGTGGTCGTGCCGCCGGATACAACGAACGCGATAACTGGTTGACCTAGCTGAGACCCCTCGGCCTTGCCGTAGAGGCTTGCATACGGGGGATGAGGGGGAGGCGGCGTGCCGCTTTGCGCAGAAGCGAAAATGGGGACCGCGGCGAGGCTGGCAATCAGCCCGGCGGTCAGAGCGGCGATGATGCGGGGTTTGTTCATGGCGGTGCCTGCTCCGGGGTATGCTGCCTCTAGCCTGTGCGGAAGCCGGATGCCCGCCTATTCGACTCTTGCCGCAATTCCCGCGACGACACCCCTTACCTCGAGCGGCTGCTTGAGTGTGACGTTCACTTCCTCGAAGGGCTCGGACGACCAGGGGATGGTGCCCTGGGTCAGGCGGCCTCCGGTCCCGTCGTACTGGCCGCCCTCGGGGTGGGGAGTGAAATAAAGCTGGATCTGGCGGCCACTCGCGCCGCACCCGCTTATCTGCGAACTGTGGGCGACCTGTACGGTGTAGCCCTGCTGGCCGCCATCAGCGACGACTGCGCCAAGGCCGCAGTGGGTCCAGGTGGTGCCGTCGTAAACGTAGGCATGCACTTTCTGGCCGACCGTCGTCTGGGGTGTCGTGTTGCCATAGAGCACCAGCGGCAGGTCTGGCGGGCCGCTCTGGGCGCGGACTGCCGACAACCCGTAGTGGCCAAGGAAAGCGGCTGCGGGCAGTGCCATGAGCACCGCTGCCATGCCAATGCGAACGACTGCGCTTCTCATCATGCCTCACGACTCCGGCCGGGCAGGCTGCCCCGGGCTCGCATCAGCGTAGGCGTGGCCTGTTATGCGGGCAAGAGGATTCCGCCGCCGCCTGCAATGTTCGCGCAACCTTTTACCAGCGTTTTACGAGGAACCTCCCGGTAGCCCCTTCCGTCCGGGTTCATCACCGGCGCGCAGGGGGCAAAGGAGAGGCCCCGCCGCCGTGGGCGGGGCCTCTCGGGCTGTGCCTGTGGAGGGTGGTTCAGTCGCGGTTGCGGGCGGCGGCAAAGCCTGCAGCGCCTGCCAACATGAGTGCTGCGCCGGCAGCGAGCAGCATGGCAGTCATACCGGGGCCGCTGCTGGCAACCAGGCCGGAGCCCGTGGGCGGCGGGTCGCCGACCGGCGGAATGCCCTCTTCGTCTGTGACGGTCCACATGCCGTCGACGAGCTCGAAGGTGACGCGGTCGGTGAATTCGCTGAAGGTCGGGCCGAACCCGACAACGGCGCGGGTTTCAGTCGCGGATTCAACTTCCCAGCACCATAGGCCGATGTCAGTGTCGATATCCGTCTCTGCGCACGGGCCGGCTGATTCTTCACCCTGGTCGGCGATCCACTGGTCCATGGCCGCCACGAGTTCGTCGGGAACGTGTGAATCTGCGGAGACGGCGCGTGGCATGGCGATGGCAAGGGCGATCGCCCCCATGACGAGGATGGCGACTGCGACTGGCGACACATGTTGGGTCATAGTGTTCTGCTCCTTTGAGGCTGTTCGCGGACGGTGACGTTTGCTGCGGGCGGTGGGCCGTTCTTGGGGATGGGCTCGCCTCCGTCGGAAAGGTTGTCATCGCCTTGCTGTGCGTCTTTCCAGTATCGGGGCCGTGATCTTTCCACGACCGTTTCCGCGGGCACATCGTTCCTTGCAAGTCCCTTGCGATGCGGCGCTACGCTAAGCGGCGGGCGTGCGAATGGGTGAGCAGGACATAAAGTGGACGTTAATCATAAAGGCGTAGACGCTTGTGCAGTTCGCATGGGAACATGCGTGCACCGGCTGCCACAAGCCCCCGCGAGGACACGTCATGGCCGTTACCTACGTCGACCACATGGGCTCCGACCTCGCCGTCGTGAACGCTGCGCGCGCGTCGTTCGCGCAGGTATCGGAGGAGCTCTCGGACAAGGATGTCGGCCTCATCGGCTTCCTTATGCGGGAGCGGCACGCTTCGCCGTTCGAGCACGCGAGCATGACAGTGTTCGTCGATGCGCCTATCGGGGTCGCCCGGGAATGGATGCGGCACCGGACGCAGTCGTTCAACGAGTTTTCCACGCGTTACGCGAAGGTGGGCGAGCCGACCTTTTACGTGCCGCCGCCTGAGGCGCTGCGTACCCAGGTAGGCAAGCCTGGCGCCTACCACTTCGAGCCGCTGGATGAAGCGCAGGCCGAAGCGGTGCGCGAGAAGTTCGAGGCCGCATACCGCGCATCGCTCGATGCCTACCACGAGCTGCTGGAGCAGGGCGTGGCGCGGGAGCTGGCCCGGAACGTATTGCCCCTTGGCATGCACACGCGCTTCTACGCCACGGCAAACCTGCGGAACTGGCTCAACTTCCTGAGCCTGCGGACGGCGGAAAATGCGCTCAAAGAGATCCGCGACGAGGCGGCTCAGGTGGAAGCGCTCATCGAGCAGCACTTCCCCCACTCCTACCGCTTCTGGGTGGAATACGGGCGGGGTTCGCTGTAGGGGCGCTCAAAGCTCCCTGGTAGAGCTTTGCAATACCACAGAGCCTTGGTGTCACGCCATGTGAACGCTGCGTTTCGAAATCCGTTGGAAACGCTCAGGAAATCTGTTAGTCACGGGTCGCCCATAGCGTCGGAAGCCGAGGGGTTTTCCCTACGCTTTCCGAAGGGGCACAGTCCATGCCTACGTCTGCTTTGCTGCCCTGGCGGCTCTTACCGGTTGCCGCCGGGGCGCTCCTGGCCCTCGCGTTCGTCTCGGCGGCGTCCGCCCAGGAGCAAGATCCCGTGGCCGACCTGATCGCATCCATTGATACGGTCTGGCTGATCATTTGCGGCATCCTGGTGTTCTTCATGCAGGCAGGGTTTGCCATGCTCACGGCCGGATTCGTCCGCGCCAAGAACACGGCAAACATCCTCATGAAGAACATGATCGATGCCAGCATCGGCGGCATCTCGTTCTTCGCCGTCGGCTGGGCCTTCGCCTACGGCGATCGTTCCAACGCCTTAATCGGCTACGGCAACTTCTTCCTCAGCGGCTTCGACGCCTATGCCGACTGGTTCTTCCAGTTCGCATTCGCCGCGGCGGCCGCCACCATCGTCGCCGGGGTGCTCGCCGAACGCCTCAAGTTTAGCGGCTACCTGATTTATGCCGTGGTGCTCACCGGCTTCATCTATCCGGTGGTGGTGCACTGGACCTGGGACGACAACGGCTGGCTGGTGAACCTGGGCATGGCCAGCGGCTATGTGGACTTTGCCGGCTCGGGCATCGTGCACATGGTCGGCGGCGTGGCGGGCCTGATGGGCGCCATATTGCTTGGCCCGCGGCTGGGCAAGTTCACCGGCGGCCGAGTGAACGCCATCCCCGGCCACAGCATCGCGCTGGCCACGGTCGGCATGTTCATCCTGTGGTTCGGCTGGTATGGCTTCAACGCGGGTTCGACGCTCGAGCTCACCGGGGGCGGCGCGGCACTGGCGGCGAAGGTCGCGGTGAACACCACCATCGCGGCGGGATCCGGCGTCGTTGCGGCTGCCATACTCTCCCGGCTCATCACGGGGCGCTATGACCCCGGCCTGACCATTAACGGCGCGCTCGGCGGTCTTGTCGGCATCACCGCCCCCTGCGCGGTGGTGGACCCGTGGGCGGCGATGGTCATCGGTGCTATCGGCGCCGGGGTGATGTATGCCGCCGTCGTCGGCCTGGAAAAGGTGAAGGTCGACGACCCGGTCGGCGCCTTCCCGGTGCACGGCGCGGCGGGCGTGTGGGGAGTGCTCGCGGTTGGGCTCTTCGCCTCGGAAAGCGGCATGGCGCAGGCCGGCTACGACAGCCCCCAGAACTATGGCCTGCTGCTCGGCGGCGGCGTGGAACAGCTCGGTGCCCAGCTCGTTGGCCTGGTGGCAATCATCGCCTGGGTGGTGGTGACGGCTGGCATCCTGTTCGCGGCCATCAAGTACACAATCGGCCTGCGCGTCTCCGAAGCTGAAGAAGAGCGCGGCCTGGACCTTAGCGAGCACGGCCTGGATTCCTACCCGGACTTCGGCCCGACGGGCCCTGGCATCTTCACCGGTGATGGCAACGGCGAACCGTCGCCTGCCCCTCGGCCAGCGCCACGAACCGAACCGTCGCCCGGCACTTCTGGTGGAAACTAACCGGGACCGGAGCGGCGGCCGTGGAGGGCTCTCCGCCCTCCACGGCCCAATGAACACTGAGAGGATGGACGAACAGCAATGAAGCGCATTGACGCGATTATCCGCCCGGCCCGCCTGAATTTTGTGAAGGCGGCGCTGGAGGAACTGGGCTACGGCGGCATGACCGTGGCCGAAGTGAAGGGCCACGGCCAGCAGCGCGGCATCACCGAGCAATGGCGTGGCCGGGAATACCGGGTCGAATACCTGTCGAAGGTCTGGCTGCTGATCGTGGTCAAGGACAGCGACCTGGAGAAGGTGGTCGACGCCATCGTCGACAACGCCCAGACCGGCGAGATCGGCGATGGCAAGCTCTTCGTCTCCGATGTGCAGGATGTCATCCGCGTCCGCACGGGAGAGCGCGGCGACGCGGCAATCTAGCTGGCCGGCCCTGTGTTGCCGGTGACCCGGCCGCTCCCAAATGAAAAGCGCCCGGCCAACATTGGCCGGGCGCTTGCTGTGCCCCTGGTTCGTCGGCGCCTTTACACGACGCCCGGCGGGATGTCCTCCCGCTCCTCTTCGCGACGCCCGGCGCGCACGCTGAGCTCCAGGATTTCGGCGATGTCGAAGGCCTGGATGCTGCGTGTTTCCTCGTCGGGCTGCACCGCCGGGATGCCGTCTTCGAACATCTGGATGCAGAATGGGCAGGCCGTGGCGACGACCTGGGCGCCGGTGTTGGCCGCCTCGGCAGCGCGCAGGTGGTTGACGCGGGTGCCGGTTTCTTCCTGCCACATGTTGCCGCCGCCTGCGCCGCAGCAGAGGCCGGAATTCCGCGCCCGCGGCATCTCGACCAGGTTGGCGCCGGGGATGGACTCGAGCACGCTGCGCGGCGCATCGTAAACGCCGTTCGCTCGGCCCAGGTAGCAGGAGTCGTGGAAGGTGATGGTCTGGCCCGCGCCATCTGCCGGAACCAGCCGGCCCCGGGCGAGCAAGGTCTGCAGGAATTCCGCGTGGTGCGTCACTTCCCAGCGGCCGTTGAAGTCCGGGTATTCGTTCTTGAAGGTGTTGAAGCAGTGCGGGCACGAGGCGATGACACGCTTCACTCCCATCTCGTTCAGCGCTTCGGCGTTGGCTTCGGCCATGGTGGCGAAGAGGAATTCGTTGCCCAGCCGCCGCGCGGGGTCGCCGTTGCAGGTTTCCGCCTGGCCGAGCACGCCGAAGCTGGTGCCGGATTCGATGAGCAGCTTCACCACCGCCTTGGTGATGGGCAGGTTGCGCTCCACCAGCGCGCCGGAGCAGCCGACCCAGTAGAGGTATTCCTGGCTGCCGTCGTAGACCGGCACCTCGATGCCTTCTTCCTGGAGCTGCTCGATCCAGGTGGTGCGGGTGAGCTGCGTGCCGCTCCAGGGGTGCCCGCGCTGCTCGATATTCTGCAAGGCCGCTTGCGCGCTCGATGGGATGCGCGCCTCTTCCATTACCAGGTAGCGGCGCATATCGACGATCGTCGGCACGTGCTCGATCATCACGGGGCACTCTTCGACGCAGGCCATGCAGGTGCGGCAGGCCCAGAGCGACTCATCGGAGATGTAGCCGCCCACCAGCGGCTTCTCCAGCTCTTCTGCCGGGTCTTTGCCGGCGATGATCAGCGGCCCGGCATGGTTCATGTAGGTCTTCAGGTTCTGCACGATGGCCATGGGCGAGAGCGGCTGGCCGGCGTTCCAGGCGGGGCAGGCATCGGTGCAGCGCCCGCAGCGGACGCAGGTGTCGGCGTCGAAGAGCTGCTTCCAGCTAAAGTCCTGGAGCTTGCCGGCGCCCAGGCTCCCGCCAGACTCCATGATCTGCTCGAAGTCGCCCATGGGGGCCAGGTAGCCCTGGGTTTCCGGGCGCTTGAAGAAGCCGTTGACGGGCGCGAGGACAATGTGCCGGAACTTGGTCATCGCCAGCAGCGTGAGCAGGCCGAAGGCCGTGACGATGTGGAACCACCAGAAACCGACGTGGATGTTTTCGATGGTGCTGATGCTCATCCCGGTGGCGCCCTGGGCGACAAGCCAGCCGCCCGGCGACCAGTAGGACCAGGATTCGTTGCCCTGGGGGATCTCCGTGGCGGCGATGCGCATGCCTTCCACCAGGAAGCCGGTGAGAAGCACGATGCCGAGCAGGCCGACGATGATAGCGTCTTCGCTGCCGCGGCGGTCCCAGGCGAGCTTCGGCGGCGGCGAGATGTAGCGGCGGTAGACGGCCATGCCAATGCCGACGATGCCGATGATGCCGAAGGCATCGGCGATGAACTGGTAGACCAGGAAGGTGTAGCCGGTCAGGAAGGCGTGGTGCGCGTCGCTGCCGTAGAGCAGGGGCAGGTAGTCGTCGATGGCCAGGGTAATGGTGACCAGTGTCAGGCCAAGGAAGCTGACATAAAGACAGGTGTGCATCACTGCGGCATAGCGATCGCGGACAACGCGGCTGGTGCCGGCGCCCATGGTGAGGGCGTTGGTGAGCCGCGCGCCCGCGTTCTCGCTTACCTGCTGCGGTTTGCCGATGCGCCAGATGCGCACTCGCTGGACCAGCGCGCCGATGATGATGGCGAGCGAGATGCCGAAGATGAAGTACATCAGCGTGGGCATGCGGATGTTCCAGAACACCTCGCGCGATGCGTCGGATGTCCTGCCAACTTCCAGCGCGGAGATGCCTGCGAGAATTGCGACCGGGATGACCAGGCCGGCCGCGCTCGCCCGCAGGCGTGTGGCCCGGCCTGATTTCGCCGGCTGGTTCGCTACACTCATTCGCTCGCCATCCTTCTACTTTCGTTGCTTGTCCGGCTGTTCTGCTCCCGCCGGGAAGTACTTCTAGCTGATATTGTCGTTTTGTGGCGCACCAAACGTCTTGCGCAGGTCGTTCTTCACCACCTTGCCCATGACGTTGCGCGGCAGGGAGTCGGTCACCGCCACGTATTGCGGCGCCTTGTAGGAAGCCAGCTGGGACTTGGTGTAGGACACAATTTCGTCGAAGGAGAGGTTGGTCCCCTGCGCCGGGACGATGACGGCTTTCACGACTTCGCCCCAGTCCGCATCCGACACACCAATGACCGCGGCCTCTTCGATGGAGGGGTGCGCGCTCAGGACGTTTTCGATCTCGCCGGGGGAGATGTTCTCGCCACCGCGGATGATGAGGTCCTTCTTGCGCCCGGTGATGAAGAGGTAACCGCCCTCGTCGATGTAGCCGACGTCGCCGGTGTGGAGCCAGCCGCCGACGATGGCCTGGCTGGTCTCGTCTTCCTGCTCGTAGTAGCCCTTCATGACGCGGTCGGACTGGACGCAGATCTCGCCTTCCTTGCCGGGCGGGAGTTCGTTGTTGTTGTCGTCCATGATGCCGATGCGCACGTCTTCCATCGGCCGGCCAACGCTGCGGAGGCGCTTCTCGCGGGTCTCGGTGTCTTCGCTCAAGTCGTGGTCCTCGGGCCCGAGGAAGGTGAGCGTGGAGGTGGACTCGGTCTGGCCGTAGGCGTTCATGAGGGCGACGCCGCGGGGCGGGAAGATGTCGCACGCTTTGCGGACCACCTCGTAGGGCATCGGCGCGGCGCCATAGGTGATGAGCTGGAGGCTCGAAAGGTCGTAGTTGTCGAAGTTCGGCACCTCCATGATGCGCTTGAGCATCGTCGGCACAACGAAGGCGTGGGTGGCCTTTTCTTCGTCGACCGCGCGCAGCCAGTCTTCCGGGGTGAAGGCCGGAAGCACGATGAGCGTGCGGCCGCCCCAGATGGAGGACATCATGGAGGTGGCGCCGGCGATGTGGAAGAAGGGAGCGGAGACCAGGGTCTTGTCATGGCTCTCGGGGTCTGCCGGGCTCATGGTGTTGGTGACGTAGGCGGTGAGGTCGAGATAGCTGAGCACGACGCCCTTGGGGAGGGCGGTGGTGCCGCTGGTGAACATGAGGATGGTCTCATCCATGTCGTCCACTTCGACCCAGGGCTCATCGTCGCCGGCCTCGGCCATGAGCTGGTTGTAGTCGGTATAGCCGTCGCGGGCGCCGTCGTAGGCGATGTAGTGGCGGACGTATTCGAGCGTCGGCTTGATGCGGTCGAGCAGTTCGACATAGCGGTCGGAGACGAAGACGGCCCGTGTCTTGCTCACGTTGATCATGTGGGTGAGCTCTTCGTCCTTGGAGCGGTAGTTGAGCGGGACGAAGGTGATGCCGAGCATGGCGCAGGCGTAGTAAGTGATGACGTACTCAGCGCTGTTCACGGACATGACGGCGACCTTGTCGCCCTTTTGCAGCCCCAGTCCCTGGAATGCATTTGCCAGGCGGACAACACGGGGCATCATTTCGCCGTAGGTATAGCGCTTGCCACCGCCGCCGACTTCGACAAGCGCCTCGCGGTCTGGCACAACGGCCGAGGAAATCTGCAGAAACTCAATCGTGTTCATAGCTACTCCGGGTCTCGAGGGTGCGAAGAAATGCGATGCGAATTCTACGCAAGACTATCCACTACCGCGAACCGCACCTGCCCTTGCCTCCTTTCGGGAGCGTGATCCTGGTTCAGGGTGAGCATGCCACCTCGGTGAAATCATCAGCCGGGGTGGCTTCTGTGCAAATGCGCCGGCTCACGTCGACGACCAGTTGCATGTCTTCGTTCACGCCCACTCCGTAGCGGTCGAGGTTGCGGCCCTCGCCATCCAGGCGCAAACCGGCGGCGTCGTAGACGGCCCGGTTGCAATCTTCGCGGAAAACGACGTTGGCGCCGCTGGCATGGTCGCTAAAGCGCGAACGGTAGGTAGCCAGCAGCTCGGGTAGCGCGGGGTCCGCAGGCGAGAGGGGCTGGACGCGGCAGCGGCGCCCTTCGGCGGCGCGGTTTGCGGCGTCCAGGTCGTCAAGGGCCAGGAAGGAGCCGTCGCCAAGGCGGACGACATAGAAGTTTCGCTCCCCCACGTATTCGATGGTCCCTTCGGCGTAGCTGCGGTAGTCGCGAAGCACCATGCGGCCGGTGTCGGCCCCGGATTCCAGATAGACGATCATGAAGAGCGCGATGGCGACCATGGTGCCGATCGCCGCGATCATGCCGAGGCACCCGGCAAACACGGGCTTTGGCGGGACAGGCTCCCGCGGCGACTCCGTCATATCCACCCCTCACCGCACGTTCGCTGGTTACGAACGCACCATCCTCCTCCGGCGGGCCATGAAGGCGTCGGGGTCGGCGAGCGCTTTCTTGCTGGCTTCGCGCACCGCCGTGTCGAGTTCGTCTTCGGCCACCACCGTTGCGACCAGCCGCCATCGCAACGCTTCAATCGTATCAATCGGTTCGCCCGAGAGGATCATGTGCGCGGCGACGCCAGGCGGCATGATCCGGGGCAGGGTCTGGGTGCCGCCCGCGCTGGGGATATAGCTCAGCGTGACCTCCGGCACCGCGAAGCTGCTCCCCCGGGCCGCGACACGGTAGTCGCAGCAGAGGGGGAGTTCGAGCCCGGCGCCATAGCAATAGCCATGCATTCGCGCGATGGTGGGCACCTTCACGTTGAGCAGCTCCCACCAGACGTCGCGCTCGTGGCGCGCGCGTCGCGCTTCGATGATGTTCGGCGCGGTGCCGAACTCCGAGATGTCGGCGCCGGCGCTGAAGCACCTGCCTTCGCCCCGGAAGACGACGGCGCGCACATCGGGCATGTCGCGGATGGCGCCCAGGTAGGTCCAGAGCAGGTCGCGCATCTCGATATTGATGGCGTTGAGCCGTTCCGGGCGGTTCAACGTGATGGTTGCCACGCCACCGTCGTCCACGTCAAAAAGGACCGGCTCGCTCATCTGTTTGCCACCCTGTCTACTGCCGCCAGTCGGGCTTCCGAATCTGGCTGCGCTCGCGGCGTTCGAGGCCGCGCTTGAGGTCTTCGTTGGCCTTGCGCACCAGGTCGTCCATGTCGTCGCTGCCCAGGCGCATTTCGGACGCCCGCCAGCGCTTGAGCATGGCACGGTCCTTGTCGGAAAGGCCCGCTTCCTCCGCCATCCGCTCGACGAGCAGGATGAGCGCTTCGTTGATTTCGTCGTCGGTGAACTCTACGTGCATCCGGCTGATTACCTCTTGAGCGTTTCGGCGCGCTTGCCGCGCGATTTGACGCGACGCACGAACTTGGAGTCGATGTGCTGGTTCATGGCCACGTTGATGTCGTCAGTGAGCTGGGCCAGGGCGTCGCTGCCTTCGCGCAGCTCGCCGCGCCACTGGCGGATCGCCTCCCTGCCTTCTTCGGAAAGCTCAGCGTTATCCACCGCCACCGCGCTGACCAGCATCATGAGTGACCACGCTTCTGGCTCTTCAAGCAATACGATCATGTTCAGGTCCCCGTAAACAGTGGAGGCCGTTTATTCAGGAATGCCTCCACGCCTTCTGCCCGATCATTCGTTGTCTGCAGCAGCAGCGTCAAATCGGTCTCGTAGCGAAGGGCGTGTTCGAGGGGGAGCGTCAGGCCGCGCCAGATGGCTTCTTTCGCGAATCGCGTGGCGATCGGCCCGCGAGAAGCAATAGCCTGGGCCAGGCGTTCGGCTTCTTCGAGCGGGTCTCCATCGACAACGCGCGAGACGAGCCCGCACTGGAGCATGCCCTCGGCGAGCGCGGTCATCACGTCGTCCTCGCTCACGCCGAGCACATCGGCGAAACGGGCGCGGCCGCTCCCCCGCATCGATGGCATCCACGTGAGCCGCTGGCTGGATTCGCCGATCCGGATGTCGCAGAAGAGGCCGGCCATGACGCGCGAGAGGTTCATCTCGCCGGCCCACGCGGCGATGCTGGGAAGCACGAAGTCGCGCAGTACGGCCGGGTCGTCTTCGGCCTCGAAGCCCGGCTGGCGCACGTCGAGGACCACCACGCGGACCTGGTCGTCGTCGCGTAGGGCTTCCATCTTCGAGCGCAGTGTCGCGAAGCTGGCAACGCTGCCGTCGACGGGGATGACGGCGTAATGCCGTTCTTGCTGGATACGTTCAGCACTCATGACTGACTATCCTACACGTGATGCTGGCCCTTGCAGATGGGCGATTTGCCCAGCATGATGCGGACTGCAATGACTGATTTTTCGACGAAGGCGCCGGTCCATCCCGAGCGGGTCCATGACCTGCACGACCAGGAGCAGATGCCGAAGGGCCCTGCCGCAACCCTGCGGGATCTTGCCGGCAGGTTTTCTATTGTGTGGGTTGGGCTCTTGCTGGCAATCGGGTTCACCGCGATGGGCGTCGATATCCGCGATGGATGGGACGCGCGGCGCGACCCGCTGGTGCCGGGCGCGGCCACGGTCGGCGCGATCGGCGGCATCTGCCTGGCTTACCTCATCGTGCGGAACCACTGGCAGACCGCAGCGATCGGCCTTGTGCTGGTGGCGGCCGCCTTGAGCGCGATGTTCTTCGACTACCTGACCGGCGCCTATGTGGACAACGGCGGCGGCTGGCAGACCACGTTCACCATCATCGCCGGGATCACCTACGTCGCGGGGATGCTGTACTTCCTTGGCGCCTGGCTCTGGATCGAACGCACAAAGCCCACGGAAGCGCCCGCGCCCGAGGGTATGTAGCTCAGTCCGGCTCGCCGCGGGTGAAGACGAAGAGCCCGTGGCCCTGCTGCCCGTATTCATAAACCCGCACGAGTTCGGCAACGAGGTCGAGCTGCGCCAGGTAGCCGCGCTTGCCGTAGCGTTCTTCGAAATGCGGGCGGCGCCGGACGAGTTCCATCTCGGCGTTGCGCCAGGTCTGCGTTGCTTCCAGGCTGACCTGCTTGTGCGCGGCCAGTTGAAGTCCGTGTGACTCCCACTCTTCGAGGAAGCCTTCCGTGCCGCCGCGCCCGTTGGCCGGCACTTCGCAGCAAAGGCAGACCGTGCCGCCCGGTGCGGTGACGCGTGCTAGCTCCTTCGGCGACAGGTAGCTGTCCAGGCACCAGGTGCTGCGGAAGCTGCCATCGGCGAAGGGGAGCTTGGCCGTGGTGGCGAGCATCCAGCCCACCCGGTCCCCGCCGGGCATGGAGCGGCCGGCGAGGAGGAAGTCGAGGCCGATGTCGGTGGCGATGGGCCGCGCGCCGGCCTCGACTGCCGCGTTGCGCGCCGCCGCGCCGACGAAGGCGCCTGCGTCGAGCATGGAGTCGCCGGGCTGGAGGCCGGAGCGTTCGAGGAGCCAGCGGGTAGTGTCGGCGCCGCCGATGTGGTTGTGTTCGCCGAGGGCGTCGATCCACCACGCCGGGTAGGCGTCCACCAGCCGGTCGAAGACAGACATGTGGGGCAAGTGTCGAATGGCGAGCGGTGAGTGTCGAGTTTCGGCGCCTCCGGCTACTTGACCGGAGGGGCAAGCGGCTCTGTGGCTTCAACTTTGCAGTCGAAAACGGTGGCGAAGGCGCGGACGAATGCGTCCTCGACTTCGGGCAGGCCCGGGGCGGCTCCGGACTCGAGGCGGAGGCTGGTCATCTCGACGCCGTCGAGACCGCAGGGCTGGATGAGTGCGAAGTGCTCCATGTCCGGGTCCACGTTGAGCGCGATGCCGTGCATGCTGACGCCGCGGCGGACGTTAATGCCGATGGAAGCTAGCTTGCGGCCGTCCACCCAGGCGCCGCGGTTCCGCGAGTCACGAGCAGCGCACACACCGAATTCCTTCGCGACGGCGATGGCGCAGTCTTCGAGGCCCGCGACGAGGTCGGTGGCGCTGAGTCCCCGGTCGCGCAGGCCGATGATGCAGTAGGCGACGAGCTGGCCGGGGCCGTGGTACGTGATGTCGCCGCCGCGCTCCGTCTGCGCCACCGGGATGCCGGCTGCCTGGAGCATGGGCGCGGCCACGCGCAGCTTCGGCTCAGGGTGGGCGCGGCCGAGGGTGAGCACGGGGTCGTGTTCGACAAGCAAGAGGCGGTCGGCGCCGCCGTCGATGCGCTCCTGCTGGAGGCGTTGCTGGAGCGCGTGCACCTCGCCGTATTCGCGGCGCCCGAGCCGCTCGACGGTAACGTGGCTTGTTGTGGTGCCGTCCATGGGTTCCAGTGTGGCACGGCTGCGCCCGAGCCGGGAGGGCGATCTAGCTGCGGTTTCGGTTGAGCCACGCGCGGGCGATGTGGAGCTGCTCGTAGCTGACGCCGTCGCCAAGGGCTTCCTTGAGCGGCCCGATCTTTTCGACCGGACCAAAGCCCGCAGCGGACTGGATGCGCCAGAGCGTCTCGGCGTCGAGCCAGGGGTCGATGTCGTCGACGAGCCCTTCGCGGATGAGTGTGGCGATGTGGTTGGCGATGGTGCTCCTGGTGTAGCCGCGCCGCTCAGCCATCTCGCCGAGGTCGAGGCCTTCCCGGACGAGGTCGAGTGTTTCGTACACGGTGGGCCGCTGCTGCCGATCGCTGGCCGCTTGCCGTTCGCGCCTGGCGCGGCGCGCGGAGACGACAGCATGTGGCTCCGGTGTCCTGCCGCCCGCTGTCTCGGCCGTGATATCCAGGAAGGCTTCGCCGTAGCGCTCGAACTTCGCAGCGCCGACGCCGCTCACGGCCAGCATCTCGCTGCGGTTGCGGGGGAGCTTCTTTGCCATATCGCGCAGCGTGGTGTCGTGGAAGATAACGTAGGGCGGGACGCCTGCTTCGTCGGCGAGCCGCCGGCGCAGGTCGCGCAGCCGCTGGAAGACCGCCTCGGCCGGTCCATCCAGCGCGGCAGGCCCGTGCTGCACCGGCGCCATGCATGGCCCGCAGTTGCTGCACGAGTCCGCGCTGGCGCCTTCGCCGAAGTAGCGCAGGAACCGTGCGCGGAGGCAGTTGCGCGATTCCGCATAGGCCTGCATGGCGTCCAGCTTCTCGACGGCATGGGCACGGTGGGCTTCGAGGCCCGCCAGGTCGATCGCGTCTTCGCCATTGGGCCGCAGGGCCCGGGCTTCGTAGCC
>SLAK01000114.1 GCA_007126855.1 Dehalococcoidia bacterium
TCAGAACAGCTCCACATGGAGCCTTTCTTTGCCGTTTGCCGTCCGAACTATGCCCAGGTGCTGATGTGGCGTGGGCTGTGGTCGGAAGCGGAGTCGGAGCTGCTCCAGGCGGCGCGCGAACTCCAGGCCTTTCGTGCGCCCATGGCCGTCGAAGCCATTGTGAGATTGGCCGAGCTGCGCTGCTGCCAGGGGCGCCTCGATGAGTCCCTGGAGCTTTTCTCCCGTGTGGCCAATGAGCCGCTCGCGCAGCTCGGCAGAGCTCTCGTTGCGCTGGACATGAACGATCCGGCGACAGCCATCGAATATTGCGACCGGTACCTTCGCCGGATGCCTCCGGAGGCTTGTGCCGAGTTGGCCGCCGGCCTCGAGCTCCGCGTCTCCTGCCTGCTCCGGCTCGGCGATGTCGACGAAGCGGAACGATCTGCCCGGCAGCTCGCCCTGCTCGCAAATGAGGTAGGCACCGCTCCCTTTCTCGCGGGCGCGGAATTCGCCGCAGGCTGCGTCGCCGCCGGCCGCGGCGATCTTGCCGCTGCAAGAGCCAGTCTTGAGGACGCCGCGGATAGGTATGCAAAGAACGGCGGAGTCTACGATGCAGCGCGGGCGGGTGTGGAACTTGCCACCGTGCTTGCTCGCCAGGGGCGCACTGCTGCGGCCAGGGCTGAAGCCAGTTCCGCGCTCGAGACGCTCGCCCGTATTGGTGCCACGCGGATCCAGGAACGCGCCGAACGCCTGCTCAGTGAACTGGAGAGCAGGTCCGATGCGTCGCCCTCGGCCGGGACGGCACCGGGGCCACTTACACCCCGCGAAGCCGAAATCCTCTCGCTCATGGCGCGCGGCCTCAGCAACACACAGATCGCCGAAGATCTGGTACTCAGCGTCCGAACGGTCGAACGCCATGTCTCGAATATCTACGGCAGGCTCGGATTGGCTGGCACGGGAGCGCGCGTTGCGGCGGTGGCGTGGGCGCATCAGGCGGGTGCCGTGACGGGCGACACGTAGCCACACGCAGAAAGTCCCGCGTGCAACGAAGCCTCAAATTGCGTGCGTGCACCGATGGCAGCGCTATGCCCGCGGGCTAGCGTGAGATGACTGCCGCTGGCCGGACGACCGCGAATGCCCGCCCGGCGGGCGGCAGCTACCACACATTCGGAGGATCCCTACCATGACCAGCGCACACTATGCCCCCGCTGAGCCCGACCCGGCGAAGGTCGAAGCCTTCGCTGGCCGCATGCTCGATGTGCTCAACTCTGCCAGCATCGCTGGTCTCGCCAGCATTGGACATCAGGCGGGACTCTTCGACGTGATGGCCGCAATGCCGCCCTCGTCGAGCGAGCAGATCGCGCGCGCGGCGGACCTCGACGAGCGCTACGTGCGCGAGTGGCTGGCTGGCCTGGTAACTGGCGGCATCATCGACTACGACCCTGCCACGCTCACCTATGCCTTGCCTCCCGAGCGCGCAGCGCTCCTGACTCGCGACGCTGGGCCAGACAACCTGGCCTTCTTCGCCCAGTACATCGCTCTCTTCGGCACCGTCGAACAGAAGCTCCTGGAGTGTTTCCGCCATGGCGGCGGGCTGACCTACGCCGATTACCCACGGTTCCAGGCCTTGCAGCGTGAAGAAACGGCCGCAATCTACGACGCCTCGCTGCTGGAGCGCACCATCCCGTCGATTGGCGGCCTTGCCCAACAGCTCACCGCGGGCGTGGAAGTGGCCGACATCGGTTGCGGCAGTGGCCACGCGCTCAACCTCCTCGCTCGCGCCTTTCCGAAAAGCAGTTTCACCGGCTACGACATATCCGAGGAGGCCATCGCGGCAGCGCGCGCCGAGGCCGACCAGTGGGGCCTCACTAATGCCACATTCGTCATCCAGGATGTTGCGCGGCTCGACCTGGCCGCGTCCTATGACTTCATCATGGCGTTCGATGCTATCCACGATCAGGTGGTCCCACGGACTGTCCTGGCCAACATCAGGCGCGCACTTCGCCCCGGTGGCACCTTCCTCATGGTCGACTTCAACGTGTCATCAAACCTGGAAGAGCAAGGCGGGCATCCGCTAGCCCCTTCTATCTATCTCGCGTCCTTCTTCCACTGCATGACGGTCTCACTGGCGCATGGCGGAGAGGGCCTCGGTGCAATGTGGGGCCAGCAAAAAGCGCTTGAATACCTTGCTGAAGCCGGCTTCGGCAACGTGGAAATCAAAGAGGTCGAAGGCGACATGCTCAACGCCTACTACATATGCCGGACCTGAGATCCGGGGCTCTCCTATACCCTCGGGACGGGTCTACACGGATCCGTCCCCAGGGCCTCCCTCGGTACGTCCAATGCGTCTTGGCCGATCAGCTTGTCGTGAGACAGCCCGGTCTTCAGCGCCCCGCCTTCTTCTGCCGCGCCTTGATGAACCGCCGGTTCGCAAGCCAGTTCGTCGTCAGCCGCGAAAGGCCGAGGCCGAGCATGATCGCAATGGCGATGAAAATGCCCGTCGAAACCCAGGTCTGCCCTTCGCGCTCCAGCGCCGAAGCAATAATCCCCAGGTACAGACCCAGAAACGCCCCCAGCGAGAAGGCGAAGTAGACCGGGAAGGTTCGCCAGTTCCAGTTAGCGCCCGGACCGCGTTGCTGCGCCTGCGCCTGCTGCTGCGGCTGACCCTGCTCAGCCGTCGTGGGGGCAAGCGCGCCGCGCCGGCGCCGCTGTTTCCGTCGTGCGGGACTCATGCGGGAACTCCGTGCTTCAGGCGAAAGGCCATGTCGCAGCGCAGGCAAAGCGGGACGACATCGCGGCCAAAACTCTCCCGCAATCCGAAGATGTGGACACCGCAACGCTGGCCGTCGTTACCCAGGCGCGAATCCGGGTAGTGAAACCAGCCGCGGCAATCCGCGCACATCACCATATATTCGCCGTTCTCAATTGGGTGTTTGCACTCGCAGCAGCGGTAGCTCACGGCCGCCGGGCTGCGAACTCGACCACATCCCGCCGTTCGAAAACCACCACGCCGCCGCTCAGGCGCTTGCTCCGCAGCGTACCCTGTTCCGCCGCAAGGAGCAGGGTCTCCTGGCTCAGGCTCGACACCGTCGCCGCCTCGTCCAGGTCGATGATCTCATCGAGCCCGCCAGCCGCCTCTTCCGGGTGCAGGCAGGTGTTGCAGGCGAATTCGAGCGCCTGGAACTCCTCGTTAATCCAGACTTCGCCGCAGTCCTTGCCGGGCAGGTCGCTCCGCTGGTTCAGGTGATATACGCCGCCGCATGCGTTGCAAAAGGCCTCCGTGTGGGCCTCGGTCACTTCCAGGCAAACAATGCACACGCTGGCGCTTGATTCCGTGCTCATCCCGGCCATTCTAGCAGCGCACTCGTGCGAGTCCATGGAATTCCGCTGTCCGGGGGCATTCCCGAACCGGGCTCGACCGTATGACGGGCGTCATATAGAGCACGCCCATCGAACTGATAGCGTCTCGCCAACTTTCTGTTGGAGGGAAAAACTTGCAAATGGCAAAGGCGAATAGTGCACCTCGCAGGGGCACGCGGAGGACACCGCCCTCTTGGGCCGCGAAACCCTTTGGGCGCCGCCGGCTCCTCGCGGGCGCGGGCGCCCTCGGGCTGGGGCTGGCCCTCACCGGGTGCGGCGATGACGATGACGAAGACCCCGCAGAGCCAACGCCCGGCAACGGCGCCGACCCCGATCAGCCGACGCCAACGCCGGCAGGGCCCGTCCGCGGCGGCACCCTCGAAATCCTCGCCGCCAGCACTCCGATGCACTACGACCAGCACCAGATGGCCGGCATCGACGGCGACGGACGAGTCTATAACCAGCTCTTCAAGCTCGGCTCCGGACAGGAAGTCCTCCCCGACCTTGCCGAGGGCTACGAAACGCCCGAACCCAACGTCTATATCTTCTCTATGCGCCAGGACGTGAATTTCCACGACCTCCCCCCGGTCAATGGACGCAAGCTCACCGCGGAGGACGTCGCCTTCACCGTTGAGCGCTCGCGCACGCCGGAGCCTGAGTTCACCAACCGCTGGATGTGGATGACCCTGGACTCACTCGACGCGATCGACGAGCACACCCTCCAGGCAACCTTCCAGGTCCCCTTTGCTCCCGCTATCCATCACTTCTCGGCCGCATCCATGGGCGTCATCGCACACGAAGTGGTCGAAGAATTCGGCGACTTGAAGGA
>SLAK01000044.1 GCA_007126855.1 Dehalococcoidia bacterium
ATTACCGCTGATGCTCCCGGCACAACCGGTCGATGATCCCGGTGAGATGGGGAAGGACACTGCGGTACTGCTCGAAAGAATCGACGAACTGCCGCCGCTGCCTGCGGTTGCCGCGCGTATCATGGCCCTCGCCGACGATGAGACCACCAGCGCGCTCGACCTGGCACAGGTGCTGAGCACGGACCAGGCGCTCACGGCCAAGCTCATCCGGATCAGCAACTCCGCGTACTACGGGTTCGCCCGCAAGGTAAGCACAGTCCGTGAAGCCGTCGTCGTGCTTGGTTTCAAGCAGGTGCGCCAGATGGCAGTCGGCGCCAGCCTGATGAACGCCTTTTCGCGGCACTACGAAGGTGGAGGCGACTTCGACCTTGACCTCTTCTGGGGACACAGTGTCGCCGTGGCTGTCGCCTCTGAATCCATCGCCAAGAAGACCCGCGCCGCTCGCGGCGAAGACGCCTTCACCGCCGGCATCCTCCACGACATCGGCCGGCTCGTCATCCGCATGACCATGCCCCGCGAATTCGAAGAAGCGGTGCGTATGGCCCGGACTGGCCAGGTATCCCTCCACCAGGCCGAACTCGAAATCACCGGCTACGACCACCAGGCCGTCGGCCTCGCCCTCGGCGAGCGCTGGAAGTTCCCCTCCCACCTGGTCGACGCTGTCGCCGATCACCATGACGAGTCGCGCACCCCGTCACCCGACGGTCTCGCCGGTGTCGTCGCCCAGGCCAACCGCCTGGTCCTCTACTATGGCCTCTTCTGCGGCTACGACGCCCCCGGCTACGACCCGGGGCCAATGCCGCCCGACCTGGCTTTCTACGAGCAGATGTGTGGTGGCATCGACCGGGTTCTCGAACGCGCCTTCGCCTTCATCGAAAGCGCTTCCGGCACGCCCCAGCGCTGGTTCGATGCCGCATAGCGTGCCCAGGGGCAAGGCTTCGCAAAGATTTGGGCCGTAACCGGCGTTGACCTGCACAGCACCCCCGGTCAGCATGGTTGCCATGCGCTGGCCCGTTGCCCCCTGGACCGCCGGCTTCATCGGCGCAGCCGGCGCATTCGCCCTGAGCGTCTTTTATCTCGCCTTCGTCATCTTTGACGCAAGCGGAGGCGATGGATCCACCACGCCGCCCCCCGGCGGGGGCGAAGCTACCGCCACCCCGGCTGAACCCGCCAATGGCGAAGACTCCACCATCCTCTATGAAGGCTCGCCCCCGGACGCGCTCCTCCTGCCCGATATGCGCCCGGCCAGCGCCGGCGAGCAGGCCGACCTGCGCTTCGGTCCGCCCGGAACTGGCCCCGGCATCCCGACCGGCTACTATGTGCCCGTCGTCGCCCAGTGGACAGCCATCGACGCGCTCACGGCCCAGCAGCTCGAAGCCCTCCTGGCCGGTACCGCCACCGATTGGTCCGAGGTCGAGGGCCTGCCCGGCGCGGTCAGCTACTTCGAGGTCGAGGGAAGCCCCGCCGCGGATATGGTCCGTGAGATAGCCCCCGGCGCCACGCCAGATCAAACCTTCGCTGACTACGATGCCCTCCTCGACGCGCTCACCCCGGACTCCGGCGCCCTTGCCTTCATCCCCCTCGAACGCCTCCACATATCCGTCAGCGCTGTCGGCATCGATGGCGTCGACATCGCCCGCGGCTATGGCGACAGTGGTGCGTGGCCCTTCGTGGTGAACACCAGCGTGGAAGCGCTCACGGAGCGCGGCGAGGAGATGCTCCAGTTCCTGCAGGCGAATGCTGCCCTGGAGCCGCCCACCGTCACTACCGTGGTCGCCACCGGCGACATCCTCCCCGTCCGCTGCTCCCTCGCGCGGATCGAAGCCAGCGGAGACTGGGCATCGCCCTTCCGCGGCGAAATGGGCGAATACCTGCGCTCCGCCGACCTCTCGCTCGGCTCCTGGGACGCCGGCGTCCACGACCTCTATGACCACTACCGCTGCGTCGAAAGCCTCAATCTCAGCACCCCGCCCCAGGCGCTCGAAGCGCTGGTCTATGCCGAATTTGACGCCGTCACCATCGCCTCCAACCACGTCTTCGACTGCGGCACCGGCGGCCTCTGGTGCGAAGAGACCTTTTTGGCCACCATGCAGCACCTGGACGAATACGGCATCCCGCACGTCGGAGGTGGCCGGAACCTGGAAGAAGCCTTCGAACCGCTCATTTTCGAACGCAACGGCATCACCTTCGGCATCCTCGCCTACGACGACATCCAGGCCATGCACCTCCAGGCCACCGAAGACTCCCCCGGCACCGCCCCAATGGACGACGACTATTCCGCCGAACTTGCCGCCGGCTATTCGTCCATGGCCTTCGATGCCCCCGTCGAAACCCTGGGCGTCGAACGCATCACGCAGCGCATCTCGGCGCTCAAGGAAGAGGTCGATTTCGTCATCGTCCTTCCCCAGGCCGGCACCGAAGACACCCACGATGCCGCCCTCCGCAGCGTGAAAGCCCACCGCGCCGCCGCCGACGCGGGCGCCGACCTGGTCGCCGCCAACCAGGCTCACCACGTCCAGGCTGCCGAAGTCTGGGGCGACACCTTCATTGGCTATGCCCTGGGCAACTTCGTCTACGACCAGGTCCATAGCCCCGAACACACCCAGTGCTACCTGGTCGAAGCCAGCTTCTGGGAAGACCGCCTGGCCGCCATCCGCCTCATTCCCTGCCAGATCGAGGACATGTACCGTCCGCTCTTCGTCGACCGCCAGACCGAGCTGAAGATCCTCGGCGACGTCTATGGCGCCGCAGCCCGCATCCCGGACCACGTCGAATAACCCCGAATCGCAAATCGCCAATCGTAAATCGACAATCGGGTTATCCCTCTGTTCAGCCGCGCCGGCACGTTGTATGAGATCAGCAGAGGGAGGTCTTCATGGCGAAACCAACAGAACTGTTCGCAGAAGATGTTGCAACACTCCGTGAAACCATTCGCGCCAACGATGGCCAGAACGTTGCCTCCGGCGCCTTCGTCCGCAAAGTCGAACAGCTCATCAGCGACTTCTACGACGATATCGACGACCTGACTTCGCTGCGACTGGGCGACATCCTCGATCTCTTCCTCATCAAGGTCCTCTACGTGAACCGGCAGAGCCGAGACGCCGAGACCATGGCCTACCTGGGCCGCATGCTCGAGCGCTACCTGCGCGCTTCCGAGATGACCCTCGCCCGCGGTGGATACATGGCCTACCTCAGCGATCTGATGGAAGAGACGGCAAACCCATCCGGCCAGTACCAGAACCAGTTCGAAGCCTTCCGCAAGTGGGGCGACAACGCCCTCTTCATCGCCGGTATCTTTCCCAATAGCCTGGGGCGCAAGCGCGGCCGCGGCATCATGGGCGGCGTCCCTTTCGTCGACCAGGGCTACTTCTCCACCATGGGCCGCCGCTATTACGAGATGGCCGCACGCCAGGAGCTTGCGCGCTGGGTCGAGATGCAGCACACGCTACAGCGGCTCTCGTACTACTTCGATGTCTACGTCGAAGCGCTCAACGAGATGAGCGACCGATACGTCCTGGGCATCGATATGCGCATCATCGCCGACAAGATGCTCGACGCCTTCAACCGTTACCGGGAAACCAAAGATCCGAAACACCTGGCCACGGCCCGCAAATACGCCGCCATCATGAAGCTCGATGGCACCCGCTGGCCGGCCCTCGACGAGCTGGGGCCGGACCTGCGCGCACCGAGCTATTTCTGATCGGCCAACGATAGCGCGCCACGTTGAGCCCGTGCCGTACAGATAGCAAGAAGAGCGCTTCAAGCGAAGCGCTCTACGCTTCTTCGTTCGAACGAAGCGATTGGATGCCGGTGGGCTTAGCCGGGAATGGAGTCGAAGGTTGCCTGGTTGACGAACTTCGTCATCTTCACCCGGTCGCCGTCGACATCCGTTTCCGCGACAAGCATGTAGCGCTTCTGAATGCTGCCGTCCTTCGTGGTGCGCTCCACCACCCGCTTGGAGATGGCCGACTCGGGGACATCGACTTTCTTTCGGTGCTTAACGCTATAGAAGTCCATTTGTGACTACCCTCAATGAAGACAGACGTGAAATTCACGACCGCGCCAATGGTACAGCATGGCGGCTTCCGGGCTATACGCCCCCGCCGAACTGATACGTAACCCCCGGACTGATAGCATGGAGCTATGGCTGCACA
>SLAK01000399.1 GCA_007126855.1 Dehalococcoidia bacterium
ACATCCTGAAGCGCGCCGGTCGGGAGCCCATGTATCTGCTCGGCGGCGAGAGCATCGACCTGGACGGCCATGCGGCGTGGGGCAAGGAGCTCTGCGTGGTGGAGGCCGATGAGTACAAGCGGGCGTTCCACGAGTACACGCCGGAGATCGCGGTCATCACGAACGTGGAGGCCGACCACCTGGACTACTACGGGACAGTTGAAGCCTACGAAGAGGCGTTCGCGGTGTTTGCCCGGCAGGTAGTGATCGGCGGACACGTGCTCTGGTGCGGGGATGACGCGGGGGCGGCGCGGGTTGTGAGCCGCGTTGCCTCGCCGCAGGTGGACTTTGAAAGCTACGGGATAGGACCGGCCGACTGGATGGCCGAGGACCTGGACCTTGGCGAGGGCGAAGCGCGCTTCACGCTGACACACGAGGGCCGGGCCCTTGGCTCGCTGCGGACCGCGGTGCCGGGCGAGCACTTTGTGCGAAATGCTGTCGCGGCGGCTGCGGTGGCGACGCATGCCGGGGTGAAGTTCGGGACGGTTGCCGAAGCGGTCGCTACATTCCGTGGCGCAAAGCGGCGCTTCCAGGAGGTAGGAGAGGCCGGCGGCGTGCTGGTGATGGACGACTACGCGCACCACCCGGCGGAAGTGCGCGCGACCGTCGCGGCGGCACGGCGGCGTTTCGCGGGGCGGCGGCTGATCGGCATCTACCAGCCGCACACCTACAGCCGCATCGCCTACCTCTGGGATGAATGGCTGACCTGCTGGGAAGGGCTGGACGAGCTGATCGTGCTGGAGACCTACGCGGCACGCGAACAACCGGAAGCCGGGCGAAGCGCGGTAGACCTGGTGGAAGCGATTGCGGCACCCCCAGCGACCTATGCGGCGACGGCGGAAGAGGCGGCGCAACTCGCGGCGCGGAAGGCACACCCGGGGGACGTAGTGTTCACGATCGGCGCAGGGGATGTGGACGCAGTGGGACCTTTGTTGCTGGAGGCGTTGCGATGAGCACACTGGAACGCCTGGCTGACCGACTGGAAAGCATTGCGCCTGTGCGGCGGAACGAATTGCTGTCGCGGCACACGACTTTTGGCATCGGTGGGCCCGCGGACATCTGGGTTACAGCGGACAGCCCGGAGACGCTGGCCGCGATCGTTCGCGAGACGACCGCATCCGTTGAAAACATCTTCGTACTGGGTAGCGGCAGCAACATCCTGGTGGCCGACGAGGGCATCCGTGGCGTGGTGGTAGACAACCGGGCGCGGCAGGAAGTGGCGCTGGAGCCAGCGGGGGTGTTCCGCGTCGGGAGCGGCGCGAGCTTCGCCGGCTACGCGCGGAAGATGTGCCGGCAAGGCTGGGCCGGGCTGGCCTGGGCTGTTGGTATTCCCGGGACGCTGGGCGGCGCGGTGGTGTACAACGCGGGCGCCTATGGCGGCTGCCTGGCCGACGTGCTGCGGGGCGTGCGGCTGCTCGACAACGAGAGCGGCGAGGACCGCTGGGTCGACGCCGGCGACCTGGGGCTGGTGTACCGGGGGAGCGTGTTCACGCGCGGGGCGCTGGCGGGCCAGACGATCCTTGAGGCGGAGCTGGCGCTGGCGCCCGGGGACGCGGCTGCGCTGATGGAAGAGGCCGGGGGATACGACTCGCGGCGGCTTGCGGCGCAGCCGCGAGGCAGGAACGCAGGGTCGATGTTCAAGAACCCGCCGGAGCGGCCGGCCTGGAAACTGGTGGACGCGGTGGGCATGCGCGGTGCGCGGCGGAACGACGCCGGTGTCAGCGAGAAGCATTCGAACTTTTTCGTGAACTACGGCAACGCGAAGGCCGAGGACGTGGCCTGGCTGGTGGCGGAGGCCGAACGGCGCGTGTTCGACGCCTATGGCATCCGGCTGGAGCGCGAAGTTGCCTTTGTGGGGGCCTGGGCATGAGCAGGCAGCGCGTTGTGGTGGTCTTCGGCGGGCGCTCGGGCGAGCACGAGGTGAGCGTGGTGAGCGCGCGCAGCGTGATGCTGGCACTGAACCGGGAGCGCTGGGACGTGGTCCCGCTGGGCATCGCCAAGGACGGCGGATGGCTATCAAGCGTCGAGACGTCCACCGCTCTCGACATGGACGCGCGGGCGTTCGAAACGGGGAAGCCGATGCTTTCGGCGACGGAGGCGCTGGAGACGCTGGCGAGCGCGGATGTGGTCTTCCCGCTCGTGCACGGCACCTTCGGCGAGGACGGGACGCTGCAGGGCTTCCTGGAGATGGCCGACCTGCCCTACGCGGGAGCGGGCGTCGCGGCGAGCGCCATCGGCATGGACAAGGCGCTGATGAAGGCGCTGTTCCGGGACGCGGGCATCCCGGTGCCGAACTATGCGGTGGTGCGGAGCTGGGAAGCGAAGGCCGACGGCCAGCAGGTTCGCGCATTCGTGGAATCGACCGTGGGGTACCCGTGCTTCGTGAAGCCTGCGAACGGTGGTTCGAGCGTGGGCGTTAGCCGGGCTCGGTCGGGGGAGGACCTGGCAGACGCGTTCGCTGCAGCGTTCGCCTACGACGACAAGGCTGTGGTCGAGGAGGCGATCGAAGGCCGGGAAGTCGAAGTATCGGTGCTCGGCAACGAAACGCCGGAGGCCAGCGTCCCCGGGGAGATCGTGCCTGACCGCGAGTTCTACGACTACGAGAGCAAATATGCGACGGATTCGACGACGGAGCTGCACATTCCCGCGCGGCTGAGCGAGGAGACGGCCGAGCGGGTGCGCGAGCTGGCCGTACGGATGTACCAGGCGATGGCGTGCGAGGGCTATGCGCGAGTGGACTTCTTCGTGCGCGGCGGGCGCGAGGTGATCGCGAACGAAGTGAACACCATCCCGGGCTTCACGAACATCAGCATGTTCCCGAAGCTGTGGTCCGCGAGCGGGCTGGAGTACGCAGATCTGCTGGACCGGATCATCGAGCTGGCGCTTTCGCGGCATGCGCGGAGGAGGCGACGGTGAGCGGACAAGGGAAACGGCGGCACGCGAACCGGATCCCGGGGCGCATCGTGCGACGGACACGACCCGCGGTGGGCCAGCAGCGCAAAGTGGTGCGACGGTCGCGGGCAGTCATCGGGGCGGACACCGAGGGTCAGCACAGGCGCAAGCGGCGGTCCCTTTGGCGGGCGCCGGGGCGGAAGTTCGTGGCGGTGGTGGCTGCGCTGTTCGTGGTGGCTGCGATGGGCGGGGCCGGCTACGCGGTCTACGAATCAGAGTACCTCGAAGTCTCGACGGTGGAGGTGCGGGGCAACGCGACGGTGTCCACAGATGCGATCGTCGAACGCGCGGGCCTGATTGGCCAGCACATGGTCACGGCGGACCTGGCCGAGGCGCAGCGTTCGATTGCCGAGATCCCGCTGCTGGCGTCGGTGCGGCTCGAGCGGCAGTGGCCCGACACCGTTGTGGTGTATGTGGAAGAGCGGCAGGCGTGGGGCGCGTGGGAGCAGGGCGGTGTGACCTACACGATCGACCGGGAGGGCGTGGTCATCGGCACAGACCCTGCGCCACCGGGAGCGCCCGTGATTGTGAGCACGGAGATTGGCTCCAGGCAGCTTGGCGACCGTGTGGACCCACATGCTGTGGACGCGGCGGCGGAGATCTACGAGCTGCTGCCGGAGCGGCTGGGGACGACGGTGACGGAGGTGGCCTTCCTGAAGGGCAAGGGCGTGCAGGTCACGACTGGATCCGGGGAAGTCGCGCTTCTGGGGGATTCGGGCGGCATCAACTACAAGCTCTCGGTGTGGGAAGCGGTTACGGCGCAGGCCCGCGCGGAGGGCATCGAATACAGCGTTATCGACCTTCGGTATGGCAACCGGCCAGTCCTGCAGTAGCGAGCCAGGAGAACAAGCATGAAACGTCGACACACTGTAGCAGCCATCGACCTGGGCTCGACCAAAGTCGCAGTCATCGTGGGGAACCGGAACGAATCCGGAGAGACACGCATCCTGGGGGTGGGGGTGGCGCCTGCCTCGGGGCTGACCCGCGGCGTCATCGACAACATCCAGTCGGCGCGCGACTCGGTTGCGCTGGCGGTGGAGAAGGCGGAACAGTCCTGCGGGATGCGCATCTTGAGCGCCGCCGTGGGCATCGCCGGCGGCCACATCCATTCGCAGAACAACCGCGGCATTGTGGCCATCCC
>SLAK01000335.1 GCA_007126855.1 Dehalococcoidia bacterium
GATGCGCGGGGACACCGGGAGGCGAACGACAACTGGAAGCGGCTCCGGGACGAAGGCAAGTACCCTGCCGCCTTCGCCGCCATCGAGAGCCCGGTCCTCATGCTCCACGGCGAAGCCGACCCCCACCCGGGGAAGATGATCCGCGACTCGCTCCTGCCAATGCTCCCGCAGCTTGAGTACATCGAGTACGACCGCTGCGGCCACTATCCATGGATCGAGCGCCACGCCCGGGACCGCTTCTTCCGCGACCTGCGCTACTGGCTTGGCCGCCACCACGCGCCCTAACGGCTCCGCCCGGGCTCAAACCGCCGGTTCGTCTCCTTCCAGGCAGCGATCCCTCCCTCGAGGTAGCACACATCCCGGAATCCCAGCCGTTGCAATGTCTCGGCCGCGAGCGCCGAACGCGAGCCGTTGGTGCAGTGGATGATGATCGGTGACTGCGGACCAAATTCCGCCATGTAGTAGGGGCTCCGTACATCCGCGTGGAACTCCAGCACCCCCCGGGGCACGTGAAGTGCTCCCCGGATCGTCCCTTCGCGATCACGTTCCTCGCCTTCACGCACATCGACCAGCAGGGCTCCCAGGCTCATCGCCAGTTCCGCTTCTTCCACGGACATCGACGGCACGCGACAACCCGCCTCGTACACCAACTCCTGTGTCGTGGTCACCATTGTTTTGCTCCTCCGCTCTATGTCGGGATGGACAGGCTACGCCGTCTCGCTGGCCGCGAGATTTCGCCGTGCGTTGGCCAGAAACTGGTCGTGCTGGCCCGCGTCGCCCAGCTCAAGGAACTCCGTGTCTTCCTCCGCAACCGCGGTATGCCCCTTCGGGATATGGATGTAGTCCCCGGCCTGCATGATCTCCTCGTCGCCGTTGGCGTGAGTGACCCGTAGCCGGCCCTTCACCACGTAACCCCAGTGGTCGCAGGGGCAGCGGTCCTTGGGCAGTCCCTGCAGGAGCGGTCCAAAGTCAGTGCCCGCCGGCACCGAGGCAACGGCCATGCGCATCCCGCCCCAGTCGGCGCCCCGGACCTGTGCAGCTCCAGCTTCAAGCATCAGCGGAAGTTCGGTAAACCTGGCTCGCATCTCTTGTCCTCCTGGTTGGTAGTCTCGACCGGATACCGTTTCCTGGCCCCTGGTCGATAGGAGTCCAGTGTGCTGCGCGACGGATCAACGCCGCATAAACGTGCGATGAACGTTCGATCAACATCGGCCGCTGACCACCTCTCCCGACGCCCTGAGCCCCTGTCAGCCGCTACCATGGACTCTCCCGGCGGCCAGGTGCCGTCACCATTGCGGGAGCGCGAGCTATGACACTGGTATTGCTGATCGACGACAACGCCCTGGACAGGAAGATCGCGCGAGACATCCTGGTGCATGCCGGGTTCGAAGTTGAAGAAGCTGTGGACGGCGCGGAAGGCCTCCGCGCCCTCTACGCCCTCAAGCCCGACATCGTTGTGCTCGACGTGCTCATGCCCTCGATGGACGGGTGGGTGGTATGCCAGCGTATCCGCGAACTCTCCCCAACCCCGATCATCATGCTCACGTCGCTGAACCGGGAAGCGGAGATGATCCGCGGGCTCGATATGGGCGCAGATGACTTCGTATCAAAGCCTGTCTCGCCGGCACATCTGGTCGCTCGCGTGCGTGCGGTACTTCGTCGCATGCAGGAGCCCGCTAACACGGTCACCCACTGCGTGTATCAGGACGACCTGCTATCCATCAATGTCGCCGAACACCGGGTCAAGCTGCGCGATGAGCCCGTGGACCTCACCCCGACAGAGTTCCGCCTGCTTGTCGCCCTGGCGGAAAACGCCGGGCAGGTGCAAGAGTATCCAAGGCTGCTTTCGGCGGTCTGGGGACCGGAATACGTCGATGATGTGGACTTCTTGCGGGTCTACGTCTGGCGATTGCGCAAGAAGCTCGAGCCAATCCCCGAGCGGCCACGCTGGATCCTCACCGAACGAGGTTTCGGCTATCGATTCGCGGCGCCACCCGAAGGCGGCGGATTGCCATCGGCTTGAGCGGCTGGCACGGAAAAATAGAACTGGCTTCCGCGGCCTGGTTTGCTTTCGAACCAGATGCGGCCCTTATGAAGCTCCACAAGCTGGCGCGCTACTGGAAGGCCAAGCCCTGTCCCTTCATGGTCCCCCGGAAGGCGGAAGAATTGTTCGAAGATTCGCTCGCGGTGCTCTTCGGGTATGCCCGGCCCTTCGTCGTCGACCAGGAACACCACATCGCCCTGCTCGCGCCACGCGCTGAAGGTCACGCGGCCACCTTCCGGCGAGAACTTCACGGCGTTGCTGAGCAGATTGCATGCCGCCTGCTTTAACCGGCGTTCATCGGCGTCAATCGTCGCAGCCTCCGCCGGCGGGCTCATCGCAAAGTGCAGTGACTGGGTCATCGCCATACCCCGCACCATCGAGGCGCACGCCTCCATGAACTCCGATACCCCCAGCGTCTCGCGCTGCAATTCAACCTGCCCCGCCTCAATGCGCGAGAGGTCCAGTACGTCGTTGATCAGGCTGAGCAGGTGCTGACCGCTCTGGTGAATGTCGTGCACGTACTCGCGCTGCTTCGCAGTCAAGTCCCCGAAGATCCCTTGCGACAGCATCTCTGAGGCGCCGAGTATGCCGTTGAGTGGTGCGCGTAGCTCATGGGACATGCTGGCAAGGAACTCGCTCTTGTTCTGGCTGGCCGCCTGGAGCTGTTCGTTGAGGCTCCGGAGGGCATCCTCGGCCTCGGCCATCCTTTGTCCCGCGAGGCGCAATTCCAGGTCCTCGCTGACGATATCCGCAAGCGCGGCGAGTATTCTCCGCTCCGCATCCGGCACCTCGCGCGGATGCTTACCCACTGCACAGACCGTGCCAATTTTGACCCCGGTTGCGGCGCGGACCGGTGCTCCTGCATAGAAGCGAAAGCCCAGCTTCAGCAGTGGCTGGACATCCTCCGGTGGCGCCGCTTGCGCGTCGGGCACCACGTAGACATCGTCCTGGCGGATGACCACATCGCACATGTTGTCGGACCGGGGCATTTCGGATATCCCGAGCCCCAGCTCCGCCTTATACCAGCAGCGCTCCCGGTCCACGAAGGTGATCAGCGCAAAGTCGACATCGAAAACGGCAAGCGTGATGGCCACGACCCGGTCGAAGGTGACTTCCGGGGGACTATCAAGAATCTGGTAGCGTTCGAGTTCGGCGAGCCGTTGGCTCTCCGACTGGTGATCGGTCATGGTGGCCCCATGGTACAAGGCGCTGTTTCCCGGACGCCGTGGCGAGGTTAAGTCCGGGAACTCTGCCGCAACTCCGCCACGGTCTTCTCCAGCTCCGCCAGCTTCTTCCGCTGCTCCCGCTCCTGTTGGAAGCGCTCCGTGATGTCGCGAGCGTGCGCCAGCGCGCCGATGGCTTCGCCCCCGTCGTCGAGCACGATGGCGAAGCTCATTTCGACGTAGATGGTTTCGCCGTCCGCGCGCTGGGCCCGCGTGGCAAGTGCCTCGCCTGCGTATTTTGTCGCCCGGTCGTTCAGGGCGCGGTCGAAACCAGTCCAGTGCGCCTCGCGGAAACGCTCCGGGATGATCATGTCCAGGCTCTGGCCGATGGCGTCGGCAGCGGCGACACCGAAAACGCGCTCCGCCGCCGGGTTCCAAACCTCGATTGTGCCATCGGTCCCGGCGAGGATGACGGCGTCGGGCGCCTGCTGGATCAGTCGGGTAGCGGTCGTGGGGTCAATCTGCACTGCGTTTTCCATGCTGCGCATGCTACGCCCCGCATGAAGCCCTGACACGCCAATGAAAGAGCCCTCCGCCGGCCGCTTGTTCCGGTTCCTTCCTTCCCGGCCGTCCGGGCCAGGATCGGGGCGATCCTCCCCGCGGTCAGTAGTGGTCGCCGCTACCCACCGGCTGGGCCGTCGCGCCTGCCGTCCCGGCCGTTTTCGCCAAAGCCTGCCGCTGCTTGCCGCACCAGCCGCGTGACTTCGTCCTGGATTGGCTGCCGCACCGGTTCGAGCAGCACGGCTAGCAAGCCCCCGCCGGCGCCTGCCGTTGCTTCCGCCCCCTGGTGGATTCCTCGGCCGGTAGTTGAGGCACTCGGCGCCACACCACCGAGCAGCACGCCCAACCCGAAGGCGAAGGC
>SLAK01000234.1 GCA_007126855.1 Dehalococcoidia bacterium
GCGATCGAGCGCCGGCGGCTGAGCCTGGCGCGGCTCTTCCCGCGCTGGCAGCCGACGATGTTCGTGGTGAGCAATACGCCATATTCCACCCGCGCCGAAGCCGAGCAGTCCCCGGCGGTGCATGGCCGCGAACCCGACGAAGTGACGATCGTCGAAGCGGATGACCCGCAGGCGGCCGCCCGCGCCGCATACTTGCACTTCACCGGTAAGCCGCTCCCCGAGCCGCCGCAGGATCGCCAGCGCTAGCGGGCCGAGATCAGCCCTCCCCTGGCGTCCCCTCCGGCCCAAGCCTCCACCACCAGTAGCCCTCCGGCACACGGTCGCGGTTGTCGTCGAACACTTCCGGGTTGTTTGCGTAGACCGTCGCCGCCTTCTCGCAGAGCATCCGATCGGCCGCTTCGAGGCAGGCGCGGTCCTTCGCGCTCAGCCGCGTCCCGGCTTCCAGCGCTTCGGCAATGGCGTCACGCCAGATGAGCCTTCCCGCGAGATCGTCTTCGTCGGCGTTCTCAACCGTCTCGATGAGGCTGTGATAGACCTCGGTCATCTCCGTGATGTCAACGGACGCGGTCTGTGACTTCGACATAATTCACCCTCCGGCCGAGCCAGAGATCGAAACGTTTGGCCGGGAACATCGTTCGAATCCGCCCGGCACGCGATACTACAATCACGATAACACCTTTGGGGCTCCAGCCTGTGAACGCGTAGCTGAGGCCCTCTTTGGTGTAGCCAGTGAAGACGCGCTCTGGATCTTGCAGGATCGTCGCGGAGCTCTCCCGCACATGCTGCGGTCCTAACGTCATACCCCACGCCGACTCGTAGTGCCGACGGTGTTCCTTCACGTGATCGAGGAGATTACCTTCGCGCCATGTTGCAGCCTGAAAGGTTCGCATCTCCTGGCGGATGTCATCATCCGTCATCCGCCGTAGCTCGCGCTCGCGCCGTTCCCGTCGTGCTTGTTGGTGATCCTGCAAGCGCCCGCCCTACTCCGTCGTCAGCGCCTGCTCCACCTCCCGAACGCGGCGGCTCATCAGCCGCAGCATCTGGAAACACAGCTCGTTGTTGCCGTGCAGCTCGGCCACGAAATCCGAGCGGGGGATGACGATGCAGCGCGTCGGCTCCAGCGCCCGCACGGTGGCGCTGCGCCGGTAGTTGTCCAGCAGCGCCATCTCGCCGAAAAAGTTGCCGGCGCCAAGGTCGGCCAGCTTGCGGCCGTCGCGCAGCACTTCCACTTTGCCGTTGATGATCACGAAGGCGCCGCTGCCTTCGTCGCCCTGGCGCACAATGTCGTCGCCCGTGTCGAAGGTGCGCTCGCGGGACATCTTTTCCAGCCGTCCCAGCGTCTTGTCGTCGAGCTGTGAAAACAGCGGCACCTTTCGCAGTGCCTCGGTCGTTGCGCTCATGTCCTGCTAACTCCTCTCACGGGCCGCCGGCGCCTCGCTATTGCGGGATTCTATGCGGCCCTGGCTATCGCAGACAACCGCGGCCGGACTCGCACCCGGAGCGATCGTCAGGGAATTGTAGACAAAGTCGCTCAACATCATACCCATTGTTTAGGCTGTTCCTGTAGGCTATATGCTACGACCCGCAGACTTCGCGGGCTCGACACCTGGCAGTCACAGGAGTATCCACATGAGTTCCATCGCTGAACGCGGCTACGCCAACCCCGACGTGCTCGTCGACACCGAATGGGTCGCCCAGCACCTGGACGACCCAAACGTCCGCATCGTCGAATCCAACGAAGACCAGCTTCTTTATCCCTCTGGCCATATCCCCGGCGCCGTCCAGATCGACTGGGCGGCCGACCTCAACGACCCCGTCCGCCGCGACTACCTGGACAAGGCGAAGTTCGAAGAGCTCATGTCGCGCAACGGCATCAGCAACGACACCACCGTGGTGTTCTATGGCGACAAGAACAACTGGTGGGCCACCTATGCCTTCTGGGTTTTCCAGCTCTTCGGCCACAAGAACGCAAAAGTGATGGACGGCGGCCGGCTCAAGTGGGAGCAGGAAGGCCGCGAGATGACCCGCGACGTGCCGAACTATCCCCGCACGGAATACAGGGCGCAGGAACGCGACGACCAGACCATCCGTGCCTTCAAGGATGAGGTGCTGGCCCACCAGTCCGCGGGCAAGCCGCTGGTCGACGTTCGCAGCCCGCAGGAATACTCCGGCGAACGCACGCATATGCCCGAATACCCGCAGGAAGGCGTGCTCCGCGGCGGCCACATCCCCGGCGCGAAGAACGTCCCCTGGGCGCGCGCGGCCAACCCCGACGACGGCACCTTCAAAACGGCTGACGACCTCAAGTCCATCTACGAGCAGGAAATCGGCCTGAAGCAGGACGACGATGTCATCGCCTATTGCCGCATCGGCGAGCGTTCCAGCCACACCTGGTTCGTGCTCCACTACCTGCTCGGCTACCCGAAAGTGAAGAACTACGACGGAAGCTGGACCGAGTGGGGCAACTCCGTCGGCGTGCCGATCGAAAAATAGGAAAGAGCGAAGAGGAGAGAGTGAAGAGCGCCGGGGAGATAACGCCAGGCCGTCCGGGGATCCGCCGGGCGGGTAGCAGGTTCGGCTAACCGCTCGCCGCCCGGCGTGGCCCATCCCCGCGGCCTTCTTCGCTCTTCCCTCTTGACTCATCCCTCATCCCTCATCCCTCATCCCTCATTCCCCCCTTGCTAGGATGGATCCATGACCGACGCAGCCCCAAAACTGCAGGCGCTGATCGACGACTTCGCCTTCGTCGAACGCGCGGACAAGATGCAGCTGCTCGTGGAATACGCGGACCGCTTCGGCGAAGTGTCCGTGCCCGAGCGCATCGCCACGCGCCCCTACCCGGAAGAGAATTACGTGACCCGCTGCGAGTCCGACGCCTACGTCTGGGCCGAAGACCGCGACGACGGCACGCAGCAGTATTACTTCGCGGTCGAGAACCCGCAGGGCATTAGTGCGAAGGCCTGGGCGGTGATCATGGGCGAAAGCCTCTCCGGCGAGCCGCTGGAGACCGTGGCGAACACCGACCCGCAGGTAGTGTTCGAGGTTTTCGGCAAGGACGTTTCCATGGGCAAAGGCCAGGGCCTGATGGGCATGCTCGACCACGTGCAGTACTACGCGCGGCGCAAGCTGGCCGAGGAGCGCGCCCGGGCCTGAGCCCCTGCCACGCTGTCGCGACAGTGTTCCGCCGCATTTGCTGAAATCGCCAGAAACGTCAACACGTGTCGCACTTAACCATGTATAGTCCACTGTCGTGGCGGGTACATCCGACGTTTCGAAGCGGTGGCGCTCCATGCGCCTGTTTCTCCCCCTGGCGCTGGCGGTGCTGGGCATCGCCGGCATCGCGGCTGCGGCGGCCCAGGGCGGGGAGGGGGAGGGGCTGCCGGCGGGCTTGGAGCGCGTCACATACGATCTCGAGGTTCCTCCTGAACCAGATGCCACGGGCGCCTGGGTCATCGGGCCTGACGATCGCATACAGATCACCGACACCACCGAGGCTCCCTGGCGCTCGATCGTGCAACTAGTCCTGTTCGACGAGGACGTAAACATCCTGAGCTTCTGCTCTGGAAGCATGATCGACGATGTCACCGTACTCACGGCAGCGCACTGCATCTATGACGACACCGACGGCCTCTACGATTCGATCTTGGCAATCCCTGGGGCAGACGGTGCGTTTTGGCCGTTCGACGTCGGGTTCGCGTTTGGCAACAGCGTGTCACTGCCTGTCGGCTGGGTGGAGACTATCGGGCAGCCATTTCCCGATCGCGTGGCCTACGACTTCGCGCTCATTCATCTCGAGCTGACCGACTTTGGCAGCAGCACCCAGCCGCATGTGCCGCTGGGGGCGCCAAACGACCCCTACCTGGAAAGCCCCGACATCATCCTTGCGAGCGCTGGATATCCGGGCGACCAGGAGATAGCTACTATGTGGCTCGCGGCGGGCCACGTGTGGGACTACACCGATGTCTCCATCGTGACCGATCTCGATGCCGTCGAGGGGCAGAGCGGCTCCCCCGCTTGGCTCGTCGACCTTACAAACGAGACCGTGGGAACCGTTGGCGTCATTTCCTATCAGCAGGGGTCCTATCCCTTCCTGAATGTGGCGGTCCGCTTCACGGTCGACCATCTCAAC
>SLAK01000218.1 GCA_007126855.1 Dehalococcoidia bacterium
CGCGTCGCCACGCTGGTGGGCGCGGATGGACCGAAAAAGGTGGTTTACGTGCGCGGGCGCCTACTCAATTTCGTGGTGTAATGGACTGGCGTGCCAACGGGGTTCACCACTTCTGTAAAAAGTGGGTAACCCTGCAGGCTTTCAGTGGACACAGAGCGATGCCGCGGTCTACGGTGCCGAGTTGAAGCATCGCCTCGCCCCCCGCCCACGAGTCATTATCACGGAGGCAGCATCATGCAGTTTAAGCGAGGCGCCGGCGAGCGCCGTGTGCCAGAGTTCAAGCGCCAGGAAAACGAAGGCCAGCAGCCGCGCCAGGCGGCCGCGGAAGAGGGCCGGGGCGCCGCATACGGCTACAACCGCCAGGCAGCCGAAGAGCAGACGCCTGAAGCCGAGGCAACCGAGGCCCCGCGTGCCCAGGCCGCCCAGGTGGAAAGCATTGTCGATGCCAGCGCGGAAGTTGAAGGCCACTTCCAGGCCGATGGCAACCTGCGCATTCAGGGCACGGTTACCGGCGAAGTGACCTGCCGCGGCACGCTCACCGTCGAGCAGCACGCGGTGGCCCGTGCGAGGATCCACGCGATGAATTGCGAGCTCTATGGCACTGTCGATGGCGACGTTACTTGCTCCGGGCGCCTGCGGATCGCTGCTACCGCCGTGGTGAACGCGAAGATCCGGACCGCATCGCTCATCGTCGAAGAAGGCGCATCCATTGCCGGCTCGGTGGAGACGAACTACTCCGGCGAAGTGACGAGCGCGGCCAGCACCACCCGGCGCCGCAGCCGCAAAGAAGACAGTGCTTCGGAATCGGAGAACGGCAACACGCCGCGGTCGCGCCGCGATGCCCCCTCATTCGCGCTCGTTTCATCGGAAGAGAGTGCCGAGGGGCCGGACAGCCGCTCGTCCTAGCGCCGCTCCTGTTCCAGGCTTTCGATGCTGGCCCTGATCGACTCAAGGTAGCTTTGCATCTGGCCCTGTAGCCGCCGCAGTATCTCGAGCGCGTATTCGTCGGCGTCGTCCAATTGCTTTGTGGCGGCGTCGGCGGCTTCGCTGAGATGCGCGGCGGCTGTTGCATCGGCCTCGGCGATGGTTTCGCGGGCGCGCTGTTCCGCTTCGACGAGCATGGCGTGGCCGCGTTCCTGTGCTTCGAGCGCGATCTGATTCTGATTGATGAGCTGTTCGCGCTCGCGCTCAGCCTCTTCGAGGATCTCGCGGGCGGTGCGGTGGGCGTCCTCCAGGATCTGTTCGCGTGACTCGATAATCTGCCGCGCCTGGTGAAGGTCGCCGGGCACGGAGAGGCGCAGCTGGTCGACAAGGTCCAGCATGCGCTTGCGGTCGACCACGAGGTTGCCGCCCATGGGGAGACGCCTCGCCTGCACGACAAGCTCCTCGAGACTATCGATGAGGTCGAGGACTTCCACGTGGCGGAACCTGCCCTGTTCGTTTAGTCGCTATGTCCCAGACGTTCGCGCAGTGCGGTGCGGACATGCGCTGGCACGAGGTCGGCGACATCGTAGCCGAGCCGGGAGACCTCGCGGATACGGCTGGCGCTGATATAGAGGAACTCCTGGTTGGCCATCAGGTAGACGGATTCCAGGTGCGGGGCCATTTTCCGGTTCATCAGGGCCATGTCGAATTCGGCCTCGAAGTCGCTCACCGCGCGGATGCCGCGCACGATGGCGATGGCGCCTTTGCGCTTGGCGAATTCGACAGTCATTTCGTCGAAGCCCTCGACTTCGACGTTGGGCATGTCTTCCACGGCTTTCTTGAAGAGCTCGATGCGCTCGTCCCATGTGAAGAGCGAGTTTTTCTCCCGCCCTTTCACCACCGCGACGATGACGCGGTCGAACACGTGCGTCATGCGTTGCACCAGGTCCAGGTGCCCGTTGGTCACCGGGTCGAAGCCCCCGGGAAATATAGCGATCCTCATGCGCCCTCCTGAGCGTGATACATGGCGACGGCTGTGTCGCCGTAAACGCGGCGCTCCACGAGCCGCAGGCCAGCCGGATACTCGGGCGGATTGTAGCGGCTTCGGTGCTCGTAGACGACTATTCCGCCGTCGGCCAGCAATGGCGCCAGCCGGAGCAACGTTTCGTCGATGGTAGTGTCGTCGTAGGGCGGGTCGAGCAACACCATGTTGAACGGCCCCACGACCGAGTTCAGCGCCGCAGGAAGTTTGCCGCGAAAAACCGTGGCGCGGTCGTTGAAGCCCGTGCGCGCCAGGCTGTCCAGGATGGCGCGGCAGGCGGCCGGATGGGATTCGATGAAGACTGCTTCCGCGGCGCCCCGGCTCAGCGCCTCGATGCCCAGGGCGCCGGTCCCCGCATAGCAGTCGAGTACGCGTGCATCGACAACCAGGTCCCCCAGGATGTTGAAGATGGCTTCCCGCACGCGGCCGGAGGTGGGGCGCAGCCGGTGGCCGCGCGGCTCCGCAAGCGGAATGCCGCGCGCAACGCCTCCCGCGACCCGGAGTTTCGATGTGGCCATGGTGCGCTACCCTCCGCCAGAGTATCCCGAATCATTGTCGGCAATGGGCGCCAAAGTTCCGTGGCGCTTCCCGGGCAGGTGCAGCATCGCCGGTCAGCCTCAGTCCTGGTCGCGGGCTTCGACCGTCACCTGGATTTCGTTTTCAAAGCGGAAGCTGCCGTCGCTCACGGTGAGCCGGACGGTGTAGGTGCCGGGCTCAGAAGGAGTTGTCCAGCGGGCGACGCCGCGCTGGCCGCCTTCCAGGCTGCCGCCGGAGACTTCCCACTCCGGCTCAAGCTCCTCGGGGCCCGGCTGGAGCAACGTGGGCTGGCCGGTTTCGACGAACCTCACCAGCGCAGGCCAGATGTTGCCGAGCATCTCGTTGTTGCTCGCGTCTTCGACGGAGAAGCCGCCAAGGCCGTAGGCGGTCACGAACTCGAGCTTGAAGCTCACACTGAAGACGTTTTCGAGCCAGACGGTGCGCCCGCCGTTCTCGCGATAGGTAAAAGCCACGGTCGCGGTGGTCGTATCCCAGAGAAGCCCGCTCAGGCGTCCCTCCGTCTGGTCGATGTTGACGCCGCGGAGCTCGACGATGTCGTTGGTGGCGGGCGTCGTGTCGCCCACTTCGATCTGGGTGGCGATTCGCATGGCTTCGACCAGCGTGAGCCGCCGCACGTCTTCGGACCGTTCCGCCGCATAGGGCGTGATGCCAAGCAGTATCTTGCGAGGCGGGACGCGCTCGTGCAGGTAGTCGAGGATGAGGGGAAGGTCCCGGCGGTAGGTGCTCTGGTCACGGATCGGCTCGAGGACGATGAAGTCCGCAGCCGCCCCGATCACTTCCCAGTCGACCGGGCCGGGCTCGATGCGCTCCGGGGTGCGCAGGGGCGGCGGCGCGACCACGGCCAGCCCCTTGCCCTGGCGTTCCATCTCGATGCCGAGCTCTTCGATGAGCAGGCTGAACGATGTCCGCTGGTCGTCCCGGAGCGCCGAGTAATCGATGGTGATGCCGTCGACCTCGTGCGCCACCACGAGTTCGGCGATGTGCTGCACGTGGCTGGTCCTTGTGGCGCTCGTTTCCAGGATGGCGTCCAGGTTGGGCACGGAGCCGTCGATCTCGGGGCTCGCGGAGATAACGGGGTAGTGCTCCTGGCCGGGCTCGAGCTGGAGGGCCGTGAGCTGACCGTTAATGGAGCCGTCGCCCCCGGGGCTGAAATCCCGCGTGTGGAAGAGCGTGGCATTTTCCATCGCAGCCGGGTGGATTTGCTGACCTGGATCGATGAACGCGGACACATGCCCGGCGGGGAGGCTGCGCTGCATCAAGACGATGGTTTCCGGCACGCCCTGGAAGCTGCCGACAGCCCGCTCTCCGCTTTCGTCAATGGTGGCCGTCGCTACAAGCTCCCAGGCGGAGGACTCGGGAAGGTAGCGGTAGAAACTAAGCCCCGTGGCCGATTCCAGCCCGCCCTCAAGGGGGATATCGATTTCGATGCTTCCGCCTTCGGGCAACGTTGGGAGTTCGCCGCGGAACTCATAGATGTCGCTGGCGAAGGCGAAGCCCTGCGGCGGGTCGACATCGATCCCCGCGGGGCAATAGCCGCCGTCGCAGCCTCCGGAGAAGAGGGCCTGGTAGCCTAGCCAAACGCCCCCCAGGAGTGCGACAACGA
>SLAK01000308.1 GCA_007126855.1 Dehalococcoidia bacterium
CGCACCACCGAGTCCTGCACAACGTCGACAAGCTCGGCCGTCGTGAGCGGTCCCGGTTGTGGCACTGTAGCCGGGCCCGACGTCGGGGTGTCTGGTGTCGGCGTGGCCGCCGGCGCTGTGGGCGGTGGCGCGTCCACCGGCTCGTCGCCCCTCTCAATCGGCGAGCATGCTATCGCCAGGACCAGGATCGCCGCAGCCATACCCGTCACTATCGCGTTGCCGCCGAAACTTCTTCGCATAGGTCGATCCTTGCTGCCAGGCCGCTGGCGCTCGGCCCTGGGACCGGCGCCGGTTTTGCCTTCATCGTTTGTCGCGCCCACGCAGGGGACATTACCCATTGTGCCCCGCATCCGGTAAAGGCGCGTTTCTCACCCCTTTGCACCGGGAATGTATTATGCTGGGCCTTGCGAGGGCTCTCATGGGCGCTGAAAGCAATCCGGCCAAGTCCCGGCTTCGTAACTTCAAAGACAGAACCTTCCAGGGCCAGCACGAGCACGTCAGCGATGACGATCGCTCCCTCTGGTCCGATGAGGCACTCATGGCAGCGATCACCGCACACGACGAGCAGGCTTTCAGCTCGCTCTACGATCGCTATGCCGACCTGGTCTTCTCAACATCCCTGCGCGTCCTCGCCGATTCCCAGCTCGCCGAAGACACCACCCAGGATGTCTTTGTCCGTCTCTGGCAGCGTCCGGAGGCCTTTGTCTCCGCGCGTGGCCGTTTCCTGAGCTGGCTCATGAGCGTCACGCGAAACCGCGCGGTCGACGAGCTCCGCTCCCGCGGGCGGCGTATGCGCCGTGAAACAGCGGGCATCGAGAACGACGGCGAGCCCATCGGCGAAGTCGACCATTTCGAAAACGGTCCTCTCCACGCTGCGCAGCTGCAGGAACAGCAGCAGCGTGTCCGATCCGCGCTCGAAGACCTTCCGCGCGAACAGCGCCGCTGCCTCGAACTCGCCTACTTCGGCGGCTTCACCCAGCAAGAAATCGCGCTCAGGCTCCACGAACCCCTGGGCACGGTCAAAACACGTATCCGCCTCGGCATGGAAAAGCTGAGAGCGGCGCTACAAGACCAACGGTAGGGCGGCTGCAGGATGGGCGGACACATCACTCAGGCGCAAGCTGACGAATACGCCATCGGGTCGCTCGACACCGAAATGGAGCGGCTCATCACGCTCCACGCCGCCGACTGTACCCCGTGCCGCGAACTGCTTTTCGAAGCCGAACGCGTTGCTTCCAGCCTGGCGATGAGCGCACCTCCCAGGACTGCCCCCCCGCGCCTCAAGAAGAAGGTTGCCGTCCAGGCTGGCATCCGGCCGCCCGGCCCGACGCACTATCTCATCCGCTTTGGTCAGGCTGCCGCAGGCTTCGCTGCCGTCCTCGTGGCCGTTGCCGCCCTCACCGGCATGCTCTCCATGCGCTCCCAGGTCAGCGAACTCCGCCAGCAGAACGCCGAACTCCGCTCCGAAGTCCGCAACCTGGCTTCCCAGGAAGTCGAAATCTTCGCCCTGAGCATTCGCCTCGCGGAGGCCGAACAGCGCGCCGCCGAGATCGCCCGCTCCGCCGAGCGCGACCGCGAACTCTGGGCCGCGATGGCCAGCCCAGATAGCGACACCGCAGAGGTCGTCGCCGTCGAAGGTCGCG
Organism: Dehalococcoidia bacterium; assembly: GCA_007126855.1. Lineage (GTDB taxonomy): Bacteria > Chloroflexota > Dehalococcoidia > Tepidiformales > Tepidiformaceae > SLAK01. Next base: position 1,644 of record SLAK01000308.1, read on the forward strand.
AATATGCGATCGGCCGTCTCGTCTGGGAACAGGACCAGAATCGCCTCTGGTTCGTTGCCCAGAACCTCCCCGAGCTCGATGAAGGCCATTCCTACCAGCTCTGGCTGGATGACGGCGGCGAATTCATCCCGCTCGGCCGCCTCCAGCGCGACGATTCCGGCACCGCCACCTACGTCCGCCACATGCCCAACGGCATCTCCAGCTACAACGGTGTCATCGTCACCATCGAGCGCAGCGGCGGCTCCTTCGAACGCCGGGGCGACGCGATCTTTTTCGTTACCAACCTTCCTCGGCCCCAGTAGATACGAACCCGCTTCTCTCGCAGCCCCATCTGCTGTAGCCTTCGCTCGTGCCGGAAGACCAGCGCCCCCCTTTCCACATTGTTAACCTCCATTCCGGCGGCGGTGTCGGCTCGCGCCGCTGGCCCCGCGTATTCGAGTTGCTCTCTCAGCGCGACCTCATCGGCGATTACCAGGTTACCCGCTACCCCGGCCATGGCTATGAACTTGCCCGTACAGCGATCAAGCAGGGCTTCGATACCATCGTCGCCGTCGGCGGCGACGGCACGATTTACGAAGCCCTCAACGCGATCATGGATGAAGATGCCGCCGGCGACGTCTGTCTCGGCACCATCCCCATCGGCACCGGCAACGACGTCTCCAAGTGCCTGGGCATGCTTCGCCCTGCTCGCGCAATCCGCAACATTGGCGACCGCAGCCACCGATCGATTGACGTTGGCCGCGTCGAAGCGCACGACGCCGCCGGCAAACCCATCGTGCGCCACTTCGCCCTGGAAGCTTCCGCCGGCTGGGTCCCCGAGGTGTCCGCATCGGTCCCAACCTGGTTGAAGCGCCTCGGGACCACGGCGCCCTACCTGCTTATGGCCGGCGTGAAGATGGCCGGCTCCATGGGCCGCGACTTCGTCGTCCAGATCGACGACGAGTTCTACGACGGGCGCTATAACACCATCAGCGTCCATAACGTCGAGCTCTGGGGTGGCGACCTTCTCGTTGCCCCTGGCGCCGAACCCGATGACGGCTTCTTCGATGTCATCCGCTGGGCCGACATGGGAAGGGCCTCCGTGGTCAAGGCCGTCCAGGGCCAGCGAAAAGGCGGGACACACCTGCAGCTTGATGGCGTCGACCACCACAGGGCCCGTACCATCAGCCTCGCCTCCGGCAAGCGCACTATCCTCGACCTCGACGGCGAATCCGCAGCCTATCTCCCCGCCCGCATCAGCGTGCTCCCCCGCGCCATCCGCTTCATCGCGCCGCCGAAGGAATGCTGCTGACCGCCACGCTCGCTCGCGCTCAAACGCCTTCGTAGGCCGCGGCGAAGAACTGCAGCTCCAGCTCCATGGCCCGCTGGTAGTTCATCCGCTCAGCCGCCGATCCCGTCCCGTAGCGGTCGAGCAGCGTTTCCAGCAATTCCGCCAGCTCCTGGAAATCCTGGCTCGCATAGGTATCGACCCACTCTGCGTACGGGTTCGCCGGCGTGCTGCTTCCCGCCAGTTCAGCGCCAAGGTAGGCGTACAGCCGCATGCACGGCGTCATCGCCGCCAGCGTCTCCCCGGCAGCGGTTGAGTTCTCGATCGTTTCCTGCAGGAACCCTGTGTACTCCAGCGCAGCCGGCGTCGGCTCCACCCTGTCCAGGTCGATATCCAGCTCCTTCGCCGCCCGCGCATGCAATTGCAGCTCATCGAACACGCCGTTGAGCAGCCGGTGGAACTCGTAGATTCCCTGCCGGTCCGGCGAACTCGCCAGGCAGTGGGCATACCCCCGCGCGAAGGCCTCCAGGAAAAACGCATCCTGCGCGATGAAGCGCCGGTACTTCTCCCGGTCCAGCGATCCATCGCCCAGCCCCTGCACGAACGGGTGCGCCAGGCATTTGCCCGCCACCGGCGCTGCCTCCTTCCAGAAATCCGCTGCGTGATTCATCGCGCCTCCCCCTGTGTCACAATGCCCGCCGCCGCTTCCCACGCCGCCAGGTACGTATGAACTGCATTCCCCGGAGACGCCGCCGCCAGCACGCCCGAAACCACACCCACGCCGGAAGCCCCCGCCAGCGCGCAATCCGCCACCCGCTCCGGTGTAATCCCGCCAATGGCAACGACCGGGACCTTTGCCGCCCGTGTCACTTCGGCCAGCGCACCAACCCCGGCCCCATCTCCGGGCTTCGACCCCGGCTCGAACACCGACCCAAAGACGACGAAATCCACACCCGCCAGCTCCGCCCGCCGCAACCCCGCAACCCCGTGCACCGCCGCGCTCCGCAATAACACCTCGCGCCCCTCGACCGCTGTCACACTCCTCTCCCTCTCCCTTGCAAAGGGAGAGGGCCGGGGTGAGGGTTCTGCCAGGACAGAGGGCCGGGGTGAGGGCCCGCCCGCAATCGCCGCCTCAGGCCAGTGCACGCCGTCGTATCCCAGCTCTTCCGCCAGCGCCTGCGGCCCGTTCAAGAACAACGGAACATCCCGGGCCACAACTTCCCGCGCGAGCCCTGCCAGTTGTGCCAGCTCCTGCTCGTTGGCCTGTTTCGCTCGCACCTGTATCGCCACCGGATGCCCCTGCGCCGCTCGCCCGACCTCACGCAGTAGGCCCAACCATCGCTCCGTGTCCCCCACGAAGCCGTGGTCCGCGACGACCAGCAGCCGCGGCGCGATCATGGCCACGCTGCGGCGCCCGCCGCCCCGATCCGCCCCTCTGTCGGCGACGAGGCTTCCGCGTAGTAGCGCTTTGGCATGCGCCCCGCCAGGAACGCCTGCCGCCCGGCTATCGCCGCCGCTCGCATCGCGCGCGCCATCGCCACGGGGTCGCGCGCCTGCGCCACCGCAGTGTTCAGTAGCACGCCGTCGCAGCCCAGCTCGAACGCGAGCGCGCAGTCCGACGCCGTCCCGACACCCGCGTCGATGATCACCGGCACCGACGCCCGCTCGCGGATGAGCTGGATGTTGTGCGGGTTCCGTATGCCAAGCCCCGAACCGATCGGCGCGCCCAGCGGCATCACCGCTGCGCAGCCCAGGTCCTCCAGCTTCTGCGCCGTCACCGGGTCGTCGTTGGTGTAGGGCAGCACCTGGAACCCGCGCCGCACCAGTTCCTCAGCAGCGTTCAATAGCTCCACCGTGTCCGGTAGCAGCGTGTCTTCGTCGGCGATGACCTCCAGCTTCACCAGGTCCGTCTCAAGCGCTTCCCGGCCCAGTTCGGCGGTCAGGATGGCGTCCCGCGCCGTGAAGCACCCCGCCGTATTCGGCAGTATCCGGTACCCGCGCTCGGTCAGTGCCGCATAGAGGTTCTCGCCACCATCTTGCGCGGCCTGCACCCGGCGCAACGCGACCGTCACCAGCCCGGTCCCGGCCGCCGCCAGCGAGTCCAGCATCACCTGCATACTCGGATAGCGAGCCGTGCCCAGCAGCACCCGCGAATGCAGCGTCAGCCCCGCAATCTCCCACGGCTCCTCGGCCGAACGGAATGTCTCTTCAGCAGTCATGGCTAACCTCCCTGAACTGCTTTCACAATCTCGATTTCGTCTCCCGCCGCCAGTTCCGTGGTGTCCCACTCGCCGCGGCGCACTACTTCGCCGTTGCGGGCGATAGCCCAGCCTTTCCCGTCTCCCTCCACCAGCGCCGCGATGCGTGTGCCGGGCGCAACTTCGCATTTCTCCCCATTCAGCACGATCTCCATCAGCGTCCCCCGCCCTCAGTGCCGGGGGCCACGCCGGCCGGTAGCTCACCTGCTTCCGCAAAGCGCCCCGGCGCGAAGGGTTCCAGCAGCGGCGAGGCGTTGCTGGTCTCCATCTGCTCCGCCAGCAGTTGGGCGGTCACCGGCGCCAGCTCAATCCCGTTGCGGAAGTGCCCCGTCGCCACGAACAGTCCCGGCGCATGCGCCAGCCCGATCGCTGGCATATGGTCCCGTAGCGCCGGACGGAACCCGGCGCAGGTCTCCGCCAGCTCGATGTCGTAGATGCCCGGCAGGCAACGCCACGCTTCCCGCAGCAAGTCGAGCACTGGCCCCGCCATCACGCGCGCGTCGAAACCTTGCTCCTCCATCGTCGCGCCGACGACCAGTTCACCATCGTCGCGGGGGACCAGGTACACGTCCGGCGTTCGAACCACACGGCTGATCAGCCGCTCTCCGCGCAGCCGCAGTACCTGGCCCTTCACCGGGCGGACCGGCAGTGGCGGCAAAGGCGCCTCGATCTGCCCCGTCCATGCCCCGCCGGCGAGCACCACCTGCGCGAACCGCTCGCCGAGCTGCTGACCTTCGGCGTCCACGTGCACCTCGTAGCCTTCGCCCGCCGCCTGGACGCGCAGTACCCTCGCGTCTTCCACGATTGTCCCGCCGCGACCGCGGATCGCCGCCGCCAGCGCGTGCATCAGCCGCCGCGGGTCCACCTGGTGGTCGTGGCGGAGCAGCAGACCGGCGCTCGCCGTCGGCGAAATTGCCGGCTCCATCTCCCGGATCTCCGCCCGCGATATCCACTCTGCCTCGAAGCCGCGGTCAACCTGGAAGTCGTGTAGATGCTGGAGCTGCGCCCGGTGGTCCCGGTGCAACGCCACGAACAGCGTCCCCGACGTGTCATAGCCGACCTGCTCGCCGCTCGCCGTCTCCACGCGCCGCACGAAATCCGCGTAGCGCCCGTGGCTTTCCAGCGCCAGGCGTGAAAGTTCCGGGTGCGAAATGTCCGCCTCCGAAACCGGCGCGAGCATCCCTGCGGCCACTGACGCCGCACAGTGCTGTCCGATCCGCCCCGCTTCGTAGACACACACGTCCCGGCCTCGCTCGGTCAGCTCAAAAGCCAGCGCCAGCCCGATGATGCCCCCGCCGGCGATGCACACCTGCCCGCCTTCGCTCACACGAGCCTCCCTTCCGCTGCCCTCGCCATCGCGTCGACACAACGCCGCGTAGCCTCAGCCGGGTCGTCCGCGGCCACCACCGCCGACAGCACCGCCACCCCATGTGCGCCTGCAGCCAGCACCTCCGGGATACGGTCCGGCGTGATCGACCCGATCGCGATGACCGGCACCGGCACGTCGCGGCAGATGCGCTCCAGCGTCTCCAGCCCCATCACCGGCGCCGGGTTCGCCTTCGATTGCGTGCCGTAGATTGGCCCACAGCCCAGGTAGTCGATGCCCGACGCCGCCACCCGAAGCGCCTCTTCATGGCTGTTCGCCGTCCCTCCGATGATTGCGGCGTCGCCCAGGATCGTCCGCGCGGTCGCCACATCCAGGTCATTCCGCCCCAGGTGCACCGCGCTCGCCCCGATGCTTCTCGCCACATCGGCCCGGTCGTCCACCACCAGCGTCACGCCATGCCGCTCGCAGGCCGCCAGCATCGCCCCGGCGGTCTCCATCAGCTCACGTGTCGTCCAGGGGCGTTTTTCGCGGAATTGCACGGCGTCCGCGCCTCCCGCTGCTGCAAGTTCTGCCAGTTCGGCATGACTGAAGCGCGACTGGACCGTCTCGTCGGTGATCACATGCAGCCGGGGTATCCGCTTTGCGCTCATCGGGCGTCACCCCGGAGGAAGTAGAAGTGGTCCGTTGGCCCCGCGCCGCTCCCCAGCGGCAGCCCGTGGCGGATGGCCTCGGTTACATAGGTCTTGGCCTCCGCGACGGCCTGCGGCAGCTCCCGTCCCAGTGCCAGGAAGGTCGCGATCGCCGCCGAATAGGTGCAGCCCGTACCGTGCGTGTTGCGCGTCTGGATGTACTCCCCGGGGAACTCCACTTCGCCATCCTCGACAACGAGGGTGTCGGTGGCCGGGCGCTCCTCCAGGTGCCCGCCCTTCACCAGCACCGCCTTCGGCCCCATGTCGAGGATGCGCTTCCCGGACTCCCGTGCGTCCTCCAGCGAGCGGATCTCCATCCCGGCCAGGTGCGCCGCTTCGTGCACGTTTGGCGTTACCACGGTTGCCAGGGGCAACAGCCGCTTTCGCACAGCCTCCACCGCCGCCGGCTCTAGCAGCGGGTACCCGCTCTTCGACATCATCACCGGGTCCACCACCAAATTCGGCGGCCGGTGCTTCTCCAGGCACCGCACAACAGCCTCCACCCGCACTTCGTCCGCGAGCATCCCCGTCTTGGCGGCCGCCGGCGCGAAGTCGTCGAAAATTGTGTCGAACTGTGCCTCGATCAGGTCCGGCGAAAGCGGATATGCGGCGCGAACTTCGCGCGTATTCTGCGCGGTCACCGACGTCAGGATCGTCAGAGCGTAGGCGCCATTGGCCGTGATCGCCTTCAGGTCGGCCTGGATGCCGGCGCCCGCGCCACTGTCCGAACCGGCCACGGTCAGGACGGTCTCCATCGATACTCCTCTCCCGCGCGGGCCTGCAAACACATCCGGGAAGGAGCCACTGAGCGGAGACCGCGTCCGTGCTAGCGCCATCCCTCCGCCGGTATTACCCGGATCAGGTTCCACGGGTCTCTCTCAGGCCGTTTCCATGCGGCCACCCCGCGCGTAGCACTCCCAGCCTACCACGCCACCGGTGCCGATTCCGAGCCGGATACAAGGCAGCGCGGCCATCAAACGCCGCGCCGGTCGCCCCAGAGCAGGATGTGCAGCCGCGGGCTGAACCGGTAGCCTCGCTCGGCACAGAGCTCCGCAATCGCCGCGCTGCGCCTCTGCAGCTCTGCCGCAGTTCGCCCCTCGGGCATCAACAACACACGGTCAGCGGGCACGCCTGCATCGCGGATAATGGCCTCGACTTCGTCCAGGTCTCGCGGCTCCTGCACCACGAACTTGAAGAACGCCCCCGGCGTCGCCCCAAACTCCTGCAGCACCGCCGGCCGGATGCGCACCAGCCCTTCGTTACCGGAGTTCGCCAGCTTCGGAGACACATTCCACTGGTCCACCAGTGCCGTAAGCTCCCCCGAGCGGATCGTGCCGTTAGTCTCGATTTCGATCCGGTAGCCCCGTTCCTTGAGCGAACGCACCAGCGGCAACAGCTCACGGCGCTGCGCCAGCGGCTCCCCGCCCGTCACCACGACGTTGCGCGGCGAGAACTGCTTCAGACGAGCCACCACGTCTTCGCTGCCGCACTCCATCGTCTGCTCTGCCCGGTCATACCGCGTCCAGTCCCACGTGTATGGAGTGTCGCACCACGAGCACCGCAGGTTGCAGATCGCCAGCCGCACGAAGGTGCTCGGCGTCCCCGCCGACGCCCCCTCGCCCTGGATCGACGCGAAAATCTCCGGTTCGCCAGATGGCATCCGCGACAGGACGAGCATGGCTAACTCCGCGCCAGCGCCGGGTCGGGCACACCGGCCCCGGCGAACGCCGCCGCCCGCAACTCGCACGAATCACATGCGCCGCAGGGCCTTTCGGCGCCCAGGTAACAGCTCCACGTCTCAGCCAGCGGTGCGCCCAGCTCGAGCGCGTAGCGCACGATCTCCGGCTTCGTCATCTCGATAATGGGCGCTTCGATGGCGATCCCGCGGCCGTACACGCTCCCCAGCTTGCTCCCCTGGCGCAACGTCTCTTCCAGCGCCGCGTAGAACTCCGGCCGGCAATCAGGGTAGCCCGAATAGTCGATCGCGTTCGCCCCCACCAGGACGACTGGCTCCACATCACCGGGATCAAGCGTCCCGCCTTCGATGCCTACGAGCAGCCAGCTCTCCAGCGCTGCAGCAGCCACCGTCACGAAGAAGGTGTTTCGCAGCGGCACATAGGTAATTGGTACCTCGCTTGCCATCTCCGCCGGTTCCCGTCCCGTGGGCACATCGTGGGCTTCCACGTTCGTCAGCGCGGAATACGCCGCCAGTTGCCCGTAGAAGCGCGCGTCCACCTCCGTGCAGGGGATTCCCAGCTTCCGTGCCACCGCCTGCGCGGACTCCAGCTCGCGCTCGTGCCGCTGGCCATAGCGGATTGCCAGCGCGCGCGTCTCGTACCCCTTCGCCACTGCATGCGCGGCAACCGTTGTCGAATCCAGGCCGCCCGAAAGGAGGACCATCGCGTGTTTCACTGCGGCGTCTCCGGGATGTACTCCGCGTACTGCGTGTTCGACTCCCACACCCGCACTGTCGGCCGCAGCCCGGGAAAGCGCTCGGATGCCAGGCACGCAAGCTGCCGGGCCATCGCCTCGGCCGATGGATTGATGCCCTCGAAGCAGTACACCTTCGCTTCCGGGATCGATCGCAGCGCTTTAAGCATGGCAGTATCGCGGCTGTTCACCAGGAACCCGTGGTCCCAGTTCCGGTCGATCCACTCCTTCATCGCCCGCTTGATGTCGCCAAAGTCCACCAGCAGCCCCAGCTCGTTGAGTTCGCTACCCTCGACAATCACCTCCGCCCGGAACGTATGCCCGTGTGGCGATGCGCACTTCCCCTGGTAATCGAGCAGGCGGTGCCCGGCGTCGAATGACACTTCGATGCGGTCCCGGTATGCCATCGCTTCAATCCTTCGTCATGCCACGAGTTGTTGGCGTCGCAGCTTAGTCGTCATCCCTGGTTGCCGTGTCGAGTGGCGAAAGCCGGGCCGTCGCCTGGATGCTTATGCCCCCGCGAGCCTTTTGGACCACTGTCACGGTACAATCCACCGGCGAAGCGGCGTGCGCAACGTCCCTGAGGATCGTGTCCGCAAGGTCCTCGCAAAACACCCCCTCGTTCCGGAAGGATTGCAAATACAACTTCAAACTCTTGCTTTCGATGCACCGCTCGCCCGGCCGGTAATCGATATCCACCGTGTACAAATCCGGTTGCCCGGTCACCGGGCACATCGCGGTCACTTCGTCGCTTGTCATCTTTACCCGCTCAACACTGCCCGGACTGGGAAAGGTCTCTAGCGTGGCAGGTGAATCGACGCTCTTCTTGCCAAGGGCCTGGAACTCAGGTAGCGGTCGCGGCATGGGCTGCGGTCCTCTTAACCAGTGTACCAGCGATGCTTTCTTACCGATCCGGCGCGGTCATTCATACCCTGACGGGCCCCGGAAGCCCGCAATGTCGTATTGTCTTTTCGTGCGAAAGCGATCTGCCCGCCCCCGGCTGGCGCACATACAGCGTGACCGGCCGTCCCCCGGTGCCCCTTCTTGCGCAGACCGGCGCGAACAGTACCGCGGCCCGGCCGCGTGCCCGCCGTCCATTGGAGGGGCGCTGTGACCCGGCGGCAGGCCATCCCCGCACTCGTGACCCTGGTGGTGATCGCCTGCGGCTTCGGCGCCCTCGAGGCCGCGCGCGTTGAGTCGTGGGATATTGCCCTGCGCCTTATCCTGCTCGCCGCCGTTGCCGACGGCATCGATGGCGCGCTTGCCCGCCGCCTCCGTGCCACCAGCGCCCTCGGCAAGCAGCTCGACTCCCTCGCCGATATCGTCGCCTTTGGTGTCGCGCCCGCCTTCCTCTTTTCCACTTTCTATGCCGATACCCACGACGCAGCCCGCTATGGCGTCGCCATCGCCTTCGCCGCTGCCGGGGCCTACCGGCTCGCGCGCTTCCACGGCCAGGCCGGGAACGACTACTTCTTTGGTTTGCCCATCACCGCGGCCGGTGCGTTGCTCACCGTTGTCGTGGCCGGGCCCTTCACAGCAGGTGTCCTCGAGGGAGGGGCCGTTGCCGTAGCCCTCGCTGTCCTCATGGTCAGCCGCCTGCGTTTTCCAACCTTCGCCGATTGGCGCTGGACGCTCTTCCCTGGCCTCGTCGCCGCTACCATACCCATCGCCCTCTGGCCCGGCGTCGACACCCTGGCCATCATCGCCGCCATCATCCTGAGCCTGTACATTGTCCTTGGGCTGGTGAACCGCGTCTTCCCTGCCACCACCCGGCGAAAGCGGCCACTTCCGCATATGAGCGAGCATAACGTGAACCCCGGCATTCCACGCTCCAATGGGCGGCGCTCCTACTGGGCCTTCCTCAAGGCCTTCGTCCGCGACCGCAAGACCGTCGGCGCCGTCGCGCCCACCAGCCGCGGCGTCGCCCGGCGTATCGCCCGCCTGGCCGAAGCCGGCGAGGTCCGCAATATCGCCGAGTTCGGCCCAGGCACCGGCGCTATCACCAGGGAGCTCCTGGCTGCGCTGCCGCCCGACGGCCGCCTCTTCGCCTTCGAAGTGCATCAACCGTTCGTCCGCCACTTGCGTGAAACCATCACGGACCCGCGCTTCACCGTCCTGTCCGAATCCGCCGAAGCCGTTACCACCATCTGCGAGAGCGAAGCCGAAGACGGCTTCGACGCCATCGTCTCGTCCATTCCCTTCAGCCTCATCGGCCCTGAACAGACGGCTGAAATCCTTCGGGCCGTCTCGCGCACTCTCCGGCCCGGCGGCATCTTCGTCGCCCTGCAATATCATCCGCGCTACCTGAAACCCCTCATGACCGCCGAATTCGGGCAGGTCGAGCGCCAGCTCTACCCCTGGAACATCCCGCCCGCAACCCTGCTCCGCGCGGTCCGGCCCGGTTCCGCCGAATGAGCCCACGCTGGCGCCCGGTTACCGAAGGCTGGTGGCTCATCCTCCCCGTCGCCGCTGCTGGCCTCGTTCTCCTGCGCCGCGTCCCGCGCCTCGCCTTGCTCGCCCTGGGCGCTGCCGCCGGCCTGGCCCTCTTCTACCGCGACCCCGAACGCCGCGTGCGCGCCCACCCCGCCCTCGCGCTCGCCCCGGCCGACGGCCGCGTCATCCACGTCGACCGCGTCTACGACCCCTTCTGGGACACCGAACTCATCGAGGTCGCCATCTTCCTCTCCATCTTCGATGTCCACATCCAGCGCAGCCCGGTGGATGGCATCGTGCTGGCACAACAATGCCGCACCGGCGGCTACCACCCGGCCATGACCCGCCAGGCGACCCACAGCAATAACCAGGTCGCCACGCACATCGAAACTGTCGCAGGCCCCTGCACCGTCACCCAGATCAGCGGCCTGGCCGCCCGCCGCATCGTCACCTGGAAGGGTCCCGACGACCGCATCGCCCAGGGCGAGCGGCTCGGCATGATCAAGTTCGGGTCCCAGGTCACCCTCCGCTTGCCGCTCTCCGCCACCACCCTTGTGAAACCAGGCGACCGCGTGTTTGCCGGCATCACCCCCGTTGCCAGGGTCGATAGCAAACCCGCCAGTTGAATACCGCCAGCTCCCTGATCTCCCGCGGCGTCCATTCCCCGTACAATCCCCGTTGTGAACTACACCGACGCGGTCGACTACCTGCTCTCGCTGACCGACATGGAACGCGGGTTCCAGGCCTCGCCCAACCCCACCATGAGCCTGGAGTCTGTCCGTTCGCTGCTCACCCGGCTTAACTCTCCGCAGCATGGTCGCCACACCATCCACGTCACCGGCTCCAAGGGCAAAGGCACCACCGGCGCGATGATCGAGGCCGTACTCCGCCATGCAGGCGCCCGCACCGCCCTCTACTCCAGCCCCCACCTGCATTCCTATACTGAGCGCATCCGCATCGATGGCGAGGCCGTCTCGCCCGAGGAATTCGGGACCGCCCTGGGCGCCATCCTCCCCGCCATCGAAGCCGAGCGCGAAAGCACCCACGGGAATATCAGTACCTTCGGTGTCATTACCGCCCTCTTCTTCTGGCTCACCCGTGCCCAGATGGACAGCGTCGACTGGCAGGTCGTGGAGGTCGGCCTTGGCGGCACCTTCGACGCCACGAACGTCTTCGACAGCATCGACGTTGCCGTCATCACCCCCATCTCCTTGGAGCACACAGCCATACTGGGCTCCACCCCCGCCGAAATCGCCGCCGACAAGGCCGGCATCGTCCGCCCGGGCTGCGTTTGCGTGCTCGCGCCTCAGCAGGATCCCGCCGTCCGCGAAGTCGTGCGCGAACGCTGCGAACAGGCCGGCGCAACACTCGTGGATGTGGCCGAAACTTACGAGGTGGACCTCCTCGAACGCTTCGTCTTCGGCCAGTCCTTTGTTGTCCACGGCCCCGGCGGCACCCGCGAACTTCGCACGCCCATGCTCGGACACCATCAGCTCCAGAACGCCGCGACCGCCGTCGCCGTCGCCGACGTCCTTGCTGACCAGGGCCACGATGTGTCAAGTCGCGCCATCGAAGATGGCATTGCCCGGACCCGAGTCCCCGGACGCATCGAAGTCATGGGGCAGGCCCCGCTCGTTGTCGCCGACGGCGCCCACAATGGCGAAAGCGCTGCAGCCCTCGCCGCCACCCTCCGCGATTACTTCGACTGGAAGCGCTGCTTCCTCATCCTCGGCGCAACAAGGGAAAAAGACGTCCGCGCCATGGGCTTCAAACTCGCGGCGCTCTCAGACCTCATCATCTGCACCCGCTTCGATAACCCGCGTTGCATGGACCCCTTCGCCATGGTCCAGGAAATCGGTTTCCTCGGCTCTCCCGCCGTCGCCGAAGAGTCCATCGCCGATGCCATGCAAACCGCCCGTGGCCACGCACACGACGGCGACCTCATTTGCATCACCGGCTCTCTTTACCTCGTCGCCGAAGCCCGCGAACTCCTCCTCGGCGAAAGCGTCACCCCCTGAACGGTCGTTCAGCCTTCGCATATTCGCTCCGCAGCGGTTGCATATAGGAGCTGATACGCTTTACTTGCAATAAGCAGGGCCAATGTCAGGCAAATCCGGCCGGCCCATTCGAACGTATCAACTTACCGGACGATCGAAAACCAATCCTTGGAGAACCGATACATGAAATCTGCTTACTGGGATAAGTGGTGGCGTACCCGTGCCACCCGGCGCCGTCTCCTCGCAGGCGGCGGCCTTACCGCTGCCGGCGCCGCCTCGTTCGCGCTCGTTGGTTGTGGTAACGACGACGATGACGACGACACCGTGGCACCCACGCCCGCCAATGGCGAGACGCCAACCCCGGCCAACGGCGACGGACCACAAACCGGCGGTACGCTGACTCAGGTCGCCGGACCCATTGGC
>SLAK01000326.1 GCA_007126855.1 Dehalococcoidia bacterium
ATCGGCCTCAACGAATTCATCGTCCCGGACTTCACCCTCGGCCGCTCCGTCGACCAGAAGAAGACGGCGATGGACACCTTCATCAGCGAGGTGGCGAAGGGCCTGCGGTAGCGACGCGCCGGTGAACATTCGAATAGGAGCCCATGCGCGGCGGCAGGCACGCATCCGGGGAGTCTCGATCGACGAGATCGAAGAGACCGTCCGGGAAGCAGTGCAACGCAAGACTTACACGCTGAATCGCCATCATGGCCGCCTGGATGCGAAAAAAGTGTTCGACTTCGGCGGTGAATGGCGCGGCGAGCGGAGAGAACGCAAACTGGTATGGGTAGTGTTCGTTTTCGACGGGGATGACGTCGACGTCGTAACCGTGATCGCGCGCTACGGGAGGTGGGACGATGCAAATTGAGTACGACCACGAAACCGATACGCTCTACCTTCGTCTCGATCCCGGGGCCAAACGCGAGTTTGTCAACCGCGTGCTCGAGGAGGAGGGTACCTTCGTGGTCTTCGACATCGACGAAGACGACCGCATCGCCGGCATCGAGATCCTGAACGCCTCCCATTGCGTCAACCTGGCCGCCATCCTCCCCATCGAAGGCAGCCGCGCCGCGTCCTAGCCGTCGGCGTATGGCGGTCGTGTTACGAACGTAGTACGATGCGGATCGATGAGTTCGAATGGGATGAGCACAACGAGGCACACGTGGCGCAACGGGGGTTTACGCCGGTGCACCTGTCTGCCGTACTGGAAGGCGATTATCTCGTTCTTCGCAACAAGCGTGCCGCAAGCGGGGAATACCGCGTCATCGGCAGGGACCTGGGAGGCAGGCTGGTAACGGTGGTGATTAGCTCAACTCACTTTCCGGGAAGATGGAGGCCCGTGACGGCCTGGCGCAGCAACACAATGGAAGAACGCCATGCAAGAAGAAACGACATCTGAGTACGAGTACGAGGACAATCCCGATGATTGGGACTGGGACAACCCCATCGTGGTGCGCGGTGCGAAGGCGCCCCGTCACGTGTTCAGCGTCCGCTTTGAAGCAGCCGAGCTCGACACCATCCGCGAAGCGGCGCAGGCCGCCGGCATGAAGACCGGCGAGTTCATCCGCAATGCTGCCCTCGCGGCGGCGCGCGGTGACCGGGAGCGCGGTGACCCGCTGGCCGTCCTTACCGCGCTGGTCAGCGAGCGGGGCATGCGGGTTACGATCGAGCCTGCAGGGTCTGCACCCGTTGAGCCTGCCCGGGACCAGGATACGGCCGCATAGAGCGTGCCGTCGGCGCAGGTCACAGCGAGGCGTATATCGAAGGTTCGCCCGCCAGCCCGAAAAAGCCCGGTGCTGCTGTTGATTTGGTTCGTTTGCGCCTGCGGGATTTCCCGAATGTGATCGCCGCTAACCGGTGATAGGTTCCTTGCTGGAGGAGCGACGGTAGGACGATGCGTCAACAGCCAGGTCCACCTGACCTTCCTGTTATACGGAAGTCGCGCTGGCGCACAACGCTGCTCGGCGTGGGCGTCGTCGTGTGCTTCGCGCTGGGATTCACCCTGCATGAGCTTGGGCACGGGCCCCTTGGCGCTCCAGCGACGGTGGCCAGCCTTGCCCTGATCGCTGGCGGGGGCGCATTCCTCTACCACGTGGTTTTGCGAGAATCGCAGCAGCGCCATGCGCTTGAGGCGCGCAACGAGGCGCTGGAGCGGCGCCTTGCGGAACACGAACGGGAACTGGTGGCGAGCCAGCGGATGCAGAGCTTCTCCATTCTCTCGGCAGGCGTCGCACACGACTTCAACAACATCCTCAGCACGATGCTGCCGAATGTGGAGCTGGCGCGCCGATCGCTCCCCGAAGCTTCTCCGTTGGACGAGTTGTTGCGCGAAATCGAATCGGGCATTGTGCGGGGCGCGGCACTGAGCCGGCGCATGCTCGGCTACGTTCGCTACGAGACCGGCGAGCCCGGCGTGGTGGACCTGAACGACGTCGTAGCGAATGCCCGGCAGCTCATTCACCGCCGCGCCATCTTCACGCCACGCTATGGCGCCGAGGTCCCGCCGGTGTGGGGCGATGCAACGCAGCTCGGTCAGGTGGTGCTCAACCTGTTGCTCAACGCCTGCGACGCGGTGGACACCCATGGCGGCAGCATCAGTGTGGAGACCGGTATCGCGCCGGCCGATGAGCTGCTGGCGTCGTTCGATGCGAGTGTTGGCTCCTTTCGCGCTGACGAGGCGGTTTTCGTGCGCGTGGCCGATACAGGGCCCGGTATTCCGCCCGGCAGCGTGAGCAGCATCTTCGACCCCTTCTTCACCACGAAAGAAACCGGTAACGGGCTGGGCCTTGCTGCTTCGGCGCTGATTGTGCGGGATCACGGCGGCGTCATCGGCGTCCAGACCTGGCCGGGCGAAGGGACGTCGTTCACGGTGATGCTCGCCTGTGCAGGACAGCCCAAGTTCGGTCAGCTTTGCGGCCGGCCGGGCCTCGACTGCGCATGCGTCGATGATGGGCAGGTCCTTTGCCTGCGCGCGCAAATCTGCAGCGGGGAGGCTGCCTGCTGCTGACGGCGCCAGCACATAGCGCCATGGCATCGCATACACTGTGTTGTACTTCCGTCCGGCGCCTGGTCGGGCGTCCCGCGGTATT
This sequence comes from Dehalococcoidia bacterium, assembly GCA_007126855.1. GTDB lineage: Bacteria > Chloroflexota > Dehalococcoidia > Tepidiformales > Tepidiformaceae > SLAK01. The sequence continues at coordinate 2,628 of SLAK01000326.1, forward strand.
TCGCATCTCCGGCCACGGCGCAGGATCTGGACGCCTGGAGGAACGACCATGGCGCGCTATCTTGCCGTTGCCCACCAGACGGCTACGACCCCCGCCCTCCGTGACTGCATCCGCCGCGTGAAGGACGAAGATCCGATGGCCAGGTTCACCATCCTGGTGCCGGCCACGCCGGTGGAGCAGCTCCCCTATTTCGCGCGGGGCGATGCCCGCAGCCTCGCCCGCGCCGTGGGACAGGCCAGTAAGCAGATGCTGGAAGCTGCCGGGGCGACCATCGACCGTGTGGTGGTGGGTGATGCCTCGGCCTTGCTCGCGATTGACGATGAGCTCCGTGCCCACCCCGGGGAATACAGCGGCATTGTCATTTCGACGCTGCCCGCGGGCGCCTCGCGGTGGCTGCGGCTGGACCTGCCGACGCGCGCACAGGTAAAATTCGGCCTCCGAGTCATCCACATAACGGCGGCGCCGACGGAGACGGCGCCCGTGTTCACTGACCCGGTACTGTCGGCAGATGGCCAGGCTTCTGCGATCCCGATTGTCGTGAACCACCTGATCCAGGCGCTTGCGGGCGACCAGCCCCTGCCTGCCCGGGAAGCACGCCGTGCGCTTATCGCCATCGGGCCGACCGCGGTGCCGTACCTCGTCGCCGCTCTCAACGACCGGGACCGGAACATCCGGCTCGGCGTGTTCAAAGTCCTGGCCGAGATAGCCACGCCCGAGGCTGCGCCCGCGCTCATCCGTGCGCTGGACGATCCGGACGGCGGCATCCGGTGGCTGGCCGCAGAAGGCGTCGTGGCCGCCGGGATTGAGGCATTGGAGCCCCTTTTGCTGGAGCTGATGCGCCGCGAGTCGGCCTGGCTGCACGACGGAGTGGCCCACATCCTTCGTTCGCTGCGACGCCAGCCGGGCTACCCCGCAGAAGCGCTCGAACCGCTCGAGCGAGCGTTGTCCGGGCTCGCTCCTTCAGATGTGGGCGTGATGCGGGCGGCAAGCGAATCGCTGGCGCGCCTGCGTACGGCGGCTGTCGGCTGACCGCCACAGGGGCATCGGGCTACGCTTCGACGAAGGCTTCGTCCCACTCTGCTTCCCAGTCGGTCGATTCGAGGGCCTCGGCTTCTTCGCAGCCGTCGCGCCAGCGGCACCACCCGCAGTGCGGCCCTGGCGACGCGGGGAATTCGGTCTCGCCCAGCATGCGCCGCGCAAGCCCGGCCATGCGTTTCATCGTGGCGGCGGCGTCATCTCGCTGGAGTTCGCGCACGCGCTGCTCGCCGGTCCGCAGGTTCCAGGCGATGGCCCGGACCGGCACGTCGCCGCGCAGATTCTGCGTAATGCGCACGGCGACGTGGCCAATGTCGAGCTGCTCGTCCGTGATATACGGGTCGTCGTAGCGGCCGGTTTTCCAGTCGATGATCTGGTAGCGGCCGTCTGGCAGCCGGTCGACGCGGTCGATCTTCGCCATCACGCTGATGCCCCTGCTGCCGAAGGGCG
>SLAK01000045.1 GCA_007126855.1 Dehalococcoidia bacterium
CACGAAGACGTTCGATCCCCGTGTCCCGTGCAGCCACCAGATGCCCGGCGCAACGCGCTCTACCATGCCTCGCCCCGGGTCCGGCCCCTCAGCGTGTGCCCCCCTCGGGACCCGATAGCGTGCTGAGCAGGAGTTGTTCGCAATAGGCCATCGTCGCTTCGCGGCCCCACGACTGCCGCAGCCGCCAGTAGACAAACGGCATCGTCGCATCCAGGTAGTCGCGCAAAAACTCCGCCGGGATATCCGCCCGAAACACGCCCCGGGCGATGCCCCTCTCGAGCAACCGTAGACCGCGCTTGCGGGTCGCCTCCGGTGCTGCGCCCTTGTCGTATCCCGCCCGCACCAGCGGCTCGATCAGCTCCCCGTTCTCTTCAGCAACCTCCCAGACCATGCGGAGCAGAAATACCATCGCCTCGCGCGGGTCTTCCATCGTCTCCGCTTCGTCCAGTGCAGCGTCAAACCGTGCGACAACCTCGCCAATGATGGCCTGGATCAGCTCTTCTTTGGTCGCGAAATTGCGGTACACGGTGCCCATGCCCACGCCCGCGCGGTCCGCGATCTCCTTCATCTCGGCCTGCACGCCGCGTTCGGCCAGCACCTCGCGCGCGGCCTGGATCACACGCTGCCGGTTGAGCCGGGCATCACTGCGGGTAAGCGGCTGGTTCATACGCTGCCCGCTATCCTACCATAACTTGAACCGGAGTTCCGCTTCGCATACGATGAACGGAGTCGGAATTCCGGTTCAAATCTCCCCAGGATACCTTTGTGGCAACCCATCGCACGCCTCTCCTCGAACGCTGGGCCTCCCACGCCGCTCGCAACCGCGGCCGCGTCGTCGTCACCTGGATCCTTCTCCTCGCAGCCTTCTTGTTGCTGGCGAACCTCTTTCGCGGCGAGTTCGTCGACAACTTCGACATTCCTGGCACCGAAGCCCAGGACGCCCTCAATCTTCTCGAGGAGACCTTCCCAACCGAAGCCGGCAGCACATCCACAATCGCCATCCAGACCGATTCCCGCATCGACGATCCCGCCTGGACAAGCCACCTCCAGGCCATGTTCGAAGCCGTTCGCCAGCTCGAACAGGTGGAGCGGGTCGAGACCCATTTCGAGAACCCGCAGTTCATCTCCCGCGATGGCACCATCGCGCGCGCCGAAGTCCGCTGGAGAGGCGACCCCGGCGACATCGGCCGCTCCACCCTTGATGACTATTTCGCCATCCTCGATGATGCCGCCGGCCGCGGGCTCACGGTCGAAACGGGCGGCACCGTCGTCGCCTTCAACGAACGCCATCTGCCGGGCTCCGAAGCCCTTGGTCTCATGGCGGCCATCATCATCTTGCTCGTAGCCTTCGGCTCCGTCGTTGCCGCCGGCCTGCCCATTGGTACCGCGGTCTTTGGCCTTGGTGCCGGCTTCGGCGTCATATTGCTCGGTGCCAACACAGGCTTCTTCCCCACCTTCGCGCCTCAATTCGCCGCCATGATCGGCATCGGCGTCGGCATCGACTACAGCCTGCTTGTCGTGACCCGGTATCGCGAAGGCCTCCATTCCGGCCTCGGCGTCCACGATGCCATCGTGCGCGCCGTCGGCACCGCCGGCCGCTCCGTCATCTTTGCCGGTGTCGTGGTAGCCGTGTCCTTCATGGGCCTCGCCTTCACGGGTGTTCCCTTCGTTACCGCCTTGGGCTTCAGCGGGGCCATTGTCGTCATCTTTGCCGTGCTGGTGGCGATCACTCTCCTGCCGGCTTTGCTTGCTTTTGCCGGCCATCGCATCGACAAACTCCGCATTCCCTTGCCTGCGTCCCCGGAAGGCATCAACCAGTCGAGCATCTGGTATCGCCTCAGCCGCGCTATCCAGCGCCGTCCATGGCCCTATTTCCTCGGCTCCCTTGGAGTCGTCCTCTTGCTCAGCTCCCCGATCCTCGACCTCCAGCTCGGCATCACCGACGACGGCAATAAGGATGACACCTTTCGCTCCCGCCGTGCCTACGACCTGCTCGCCGAAGGCTTTGGCCCCGGCTTCAATAGCCCCATCGTGGTCGTGCTCAATGGTTCCGGCGCTGCTTCCGCCGCCATGCCCGTGCACGAAACGCTTACCGCCCATCCCAATATCGTCGCTGTCTCGGCTCCGCTGGGGAACGGAGATGGCGAAACCGTGGTCATGACCGCCATCCCCGGCTCCAGGCCGCAGGCCACCGAAACCACCGACCTCGTCCACGAACTCCGCGACAGCGTCTTGCCCGCCGTCGATGTTGGTGCCGATGTGGACTACTACCTCACCGGCAATGCCCCCGCCTTCGTCGATATCGGCGATCGCCTGTCAAGCCGGCTCCCTTACCTCTTCGTCGGGGTCATCGGTATCAGCTTCTTCCTGCTCGTCATGGTCTTCCGCTCCATTGTGGTCGCCGCCAAGGCCGCCGTGCTCAACCTGCTCTCCATCTCAGCCGCCTTCGGCGTGCTCGTCGCGGTCTTCCAGTGGGGATGGCTCTCCAGTCTCCTCGGCGTGAGTTCTGGGCCTATTGAAACGTTTGCTCCCGTCATGCTCTTCGCCGTGCTTTTTGGCCTCTCCATGGACTACGAGGTCTTCCTCATCACGCGCATCCGCGAGGAATACGTGAAATCGGGCAGCAACGCCGTGGCGGTCGCCAATGGCCTCACTGCCACAGCGCGCGTCATCACAGCCGCTGCGCTCATCATGGTCTCCGTCTTCTTCAGCTTCATGCTCGGCAACGAACGCGTCATCAAGCTTTTTGGCCTCGGTCTTGGCATGGCCATTCTGGTTGACGCTTCCATGATCCGCCTGGTCCTTGTTCCCTCGTCCATGGAACTGCTCGGCAAGGTCAACTGGTGGATGCCCGGATGGCTCGACCGCCTCCTGCCGCAGGTTAATGTCGAAGGGACCATCGACGAAGCCGTGCCAGTGTCCACCGATCGCGAGCCACAGCCGCCGCCCGCTGGGTCGCTTCCGGACGAAGGTTCATAGGCCTGTCTGTGTCTGCGCCAGCAAACCCGGGATCGCGTCGATGTCGATATCGTTAATCAGCTCGGCAGCCAGGGCGCTTCACCATCGTGCTCCCTGTCGTCTATAGCCTCACCGATAGCGCCCGCGTCCAGACCCTCGGCCTGGCCGAACGTCTCCAGCAAGTCGTGTCGCGTGGCCGCGGCTGACCGGGGGCTTTCGCCCGAGGGCCTCGCCAGTAGACTGAGCACCATGACTGCCATCGACTGGGTCGCCCGCGCCCGCGAACTCGCGCAGGAATTTGCCGCCCGCGCCGAACAACACGACCGCGAAGGCAGCTTCCCCTTCGAAAACTTCGATCGCCTGCGCGAAGAAGGCTTCCTCAAGCTCGCAGTGCCCCGGAGCCACGGAGGCTATGAAGCGCCGCTGTCCCTCTTCCTCCGCACACAGGAAGAGCTTGCCGCCGGTGATGGCTCGACCGCCCTCGCCCTGAATATGCACCAGGTGCGCTTCGGCAGCGAACGCGAAGCCCACACCTACCCGGAACACTGGTTCAACGAGCTTTGCCGCGGCGCTGTCGAAGACGGCGCGCTCTGCAACACCGTTGCCACCGAAGAAGGCCTGGGCAGCCCCGCCGCCGGTGGCGTTCCCGAAACCCTGGCCGTCGAAGTAGAAGGCGGCTGGATCATCAACGGCCGCAAGACCTTCACCACCATGGCCCCCGCCCTCGAATACTTCATCCTCTCCGCCCGCATCTCCAGCACACGCAACCCGCCCGAGATCGGCACCTTCATGCTCCGCCGCGGCGACCCGGGCATCAGCGTCGCCGAAACCTGGGACAGCCTCGGCATGCGTGCCACCGGAAGCCACGACCTCGCGCTCAAAGATGTCCGTGTCCCTCGAGACCGGCTCATGGTCCGTCGCGTCGCCGGGCAGCCGGACCCGCGCGGCGGCTCGGGCCAGGCATGGTTTGCACTGGGCGTCGCCGCCACCACCATCGGCGTCGCCCAGGCCGGCCGCGACTATGCCGTCCAGTTCGCCCGCACCCGCACCCCGCTGGGCAATGCGCCCATCCGCGAAATCCCGGGCGTGCGCATGCGCATCGGCCGCATCGATACGCTCCTGCAGCGCTCCCGCGCCCTG
>SLAK01000392.1 GCA_007126855.1 Dehalococcoidia bacterium
ATGCCCGCCGCGCCATGCTGGCCGAAGGCATCTTCGGCGGCATCAGCAGCGGTGCGGTCCTCCACGCGGCAGCGCGCATCGCCGGCCGGATCGACCAGGGCAACATCGTCATGATCTTCGCTGATGCCGGCTGGAAGTACCTGGGCACCGACCTCTGGAGCGCCGAGGACGACGCGGAGATCGATAAAGCCGAAGACCCCATCGACGACGTCCTCTGGTGGTAGTCCGCTACGTACCCCGTTAGGAGGATTCGCCCAGCCTAGTGGCCCTCCCCTGCAGCGACCGGCCCCGCGTTATGGCGATCAGTACGGCAACCAGTACGACAATGCCAAGGGCTGCAGCCTGAGCTTCGTTCCGTACCGGCAGCATCTCCCCGGCGAGGTTTGCCAGGGCGTGGAACACGATGACGGCCAGGATGCTTCGACCCGTGTTGACAAACACCCAGGCGTAGAGGACTGACGACGGGATCACCGCCAGGAAGAACAAGAGCGCCGTTGCCGACAGGCCGACCTCGTGTTGGAAGGTCCCCTGGATGAAGTACAGTGGCAAATGCCACACACTCCAGCCCGCGCCCACCACAAGGCTGGCAACGAGGTGTGAGTACGCATCGCCCAGCCGGTCCTGGGCGTATCCGCGCCACCCCGGTTCTTCCGCAAGGCCCGCAACGAGGCCCACCATGAGTACGGGAAACGCGGCGAAACTGAGCGAGGCTGCTTCGTTCCCGGCTTCGAGTGGCAGGAGCCTGGCCAGGAGAGGTGGCCCAAATGCCAGCGCGGCAATAGCCAGCCACCAGCGGCCCCGGACGCGCCGCCAGTCCCACATCCGGCGGATAAACTCTTGTCTGCTCGTGGCGCTGTCCTGGCGAAGGAGCACCGCCGCTGCAACCGATGGCCCGAAACCGCCCAGCGCAAATAACGCCAGCACTGGTGGGCTGGTCCACTCTTGCCCGGTGAGCGCGGCGGTACCCCAGCAGGTCCAGCTGACGGCGAACGTGAGCCCAAAGTACTTCCATGCCTGCCGGCAGCGCTGAGGTGTGGTGATTTCACTCATCCGGTCAAAGCTTCGCCCAGGTACCACGATCGCGTGCCATTCGCGAGCCGTCGGGGGCGCCTTGTCGGCACTCGTCGCTCGCCCCCGTGCGCGTGAACAACCGTTCGAGCCATTATGATTGATGCAGCCCGCCTCTGGACCTGCACATGCACCGTTTGTTTGCCCTGCTCCTCGCCATCCTCATCGCCTCACTCCCTGCCGCCGCAGCAGCACAACAGGAAGACGACCGCGGCGGACTCGCCCTCCGCATCAACGGCGACTTCACCCTGGCCGAAGACGAACGGCTTAGTGCCCTGGTTGTGATCAACGGGGACGCAGTGGTCGCGGGCACCATCTCCGACTTCATGCTGGTCATCAACGGCGATGCCACGGTCTCCGGCACCGTTGAGCGCGATGTCACCATGATCAACGGCACCCTCACCCTCGAACCCGACGCGGTCGTCGATGACGTCTCGCTCGTCCGCAGCGACCTCGTCGAAGAGCCCGGCGCCACCGTCACCGGCGATGTCACCCGCACCACCAGGTGGATCTTCCTTTCCACCGGCGCGCTCATCCTTGTGGGAATCGCCTTCTGGGTCGCCATGACCTTCACTGTGCTGGTCGCCGGCCTCGTCTTCGCAGCGGTCGCGGGCCGTCAGCTCAGCCAGGCGGCTTCGCTCATGACCGACCGCGCGGGCCAGAGCATCCTGAGTGGGCTCATCGTCCTCTTTGGGCTGCCCATCATCGCCGTCTTCGCAATGCTCACCATCGTCGGCATCCCCCTGGGCATTGGCATGCTCCTGTTCCTGTTGCCGGCGCTCACCTTCCTCGGCTATATCGTCGCCGGCACCTGGCTTGGCTCGCTCATGCTCAGCCGCACCCCGGCCGGGGGCTTCAGTGAGCGGCCTTTCGCGCAGGCTGTTGCCGGCCTGCTTGTGCTGCAGATCATCATCCTGATCCCCGGCGTAGCCCCGCTGGTCTTCATCGTAGGTGGCGTCTGGGGCACCGGCGGTCTCGTCTACCTGGCCTTCCGAAACCTTCGTGGCGCCGGTGGCACGCCGCCTTCCGCACCGGCTCCAGCCGCCGGCCAGCCTGCGCCATGAGCTCGCCCGGTTGCGAGCCCCCGGATGTTCACGGGCCTTGCATCCGGTTACTATTCGCCGGTGGCAATCAGCCACCGAGGCTGAGCAATGAAGGTCTGCGAAAGCACCAGCATCACCCCGTCCCTGGCCTAGAGCGTTAAGGGAAGGCGGACTCACCGCAGAGTTCGCATCCACACGCGCTCGTAGTTCGGCGGGTCGACTCGCGCGGCCCCCGCGGCCGTGTGTGCTTTTCGCAAAGGACCTTCCATGTTTCGTTCTGGCCTTTGGTGCCATCACGACTTCCTGCATCTTTGGGCGGGACAATCTGTCTCCGTCTTCGGCACGCTCGTCGGGCAACTAGCCCTGCAATTCACCGCCGTCGTTTGGCTCGAAGCATCGCCCGCGCAGGTTTCCGTGCTTGTGCTCTGCGGTATCGTCCCTGCATTTGTTGCGAGCCTCTTCGCCGGCGTCCTCGGCGACCGTTATCCCCGCAAACCCATCATGCTCGTCTGCGACTTTGGCCGCGCCGCCGTGGTGCTCGGCGTTCCGCTTGCCGCGCTCCTTGGTGTCCTCTCCCTGGCGCAGCTGTACGTGACCGCGATTCTGCTCAGCGGGTTGAGCGTCTTCTTCGGTGTCGCCTACCGGTCCTATCTCCCCGTACTGATTGGCCGCGATAGCCTGGTCGACGGCAACAGCAAGCTCTCGGCCAGCGAATCCGTGGCCGAAACCGGCGGGTTCGGTATCGCTGGCTGGCTCATCCAATGGCTGACAGCGCCTGGCGCGGTGCTCGTCAACGCCGTCTCATTTGCCGTGTCCGGAGTCTTCATTAGCCGGATTCGCTTTGTTGAGAATGCACGGCCAACTTCTTCCGGCCCGGCCGCCCGGCTGTCCGGCCTTGGTGACGGGTTCCTGTTCATTTTTCGGAATCCTGTCCTCCGTACCATCGCCGCTGCCAATGCGTCGCTGCGCTTCGGTTCCCAGATGGTCACGGTTGTGTTCCTCATCTACCTCACTCGTGACGTTGGTTTCGGCGCTGGAGTCCTGGGGATGATCTTCGCTGTTGGCGGGCTTGCATCCCTGGCTGGTGCCGCGTTCGCAAGCCGCATCAGTGTGCTGGGCGGATTCGGCCCCGGGCTCACGGTGGCAGTCTTCCTGGCCGGGCTTGGGAGCTTCTTCATGCCGCTCGCAACCTCCGTATCGGTCGTGGGCGTAGCCCTGCTGCTCGCGAATCAGCTCGTGTCCGATTCGTTCTGGACCATCTACAACATCAACGAGCTGAGCCTCCGCCAGGCACTGACGCCGGACGCCATGCTCGGACGGATGAACGCCACCATACGGTTCGTGGAATTCGGAGCCATGATCGGTGGGGGACTCTTTGCAGGCTTGCTGGGAGAACTCATCGGCGCGCGTTCCACGCTCTTCGTCGCCTGCGGCGTGATGATGACAGCCACGGTATGGGTTGTGTTGTCGCCGGTGGCGCGGCTCCAGCGGATGCCCGTGCTCGCCCGGGAGCCGGCCGCTACCCAACCGTGACCTGGCCCACACATATAGCCTCAATCGATGCCTCCATGGCGAGCCATTGGCTGGTCGGCCATCTCCGTGGCCCGTACAATTTCCCCAACCCTGCTCGCGGGCGTCGCCCGCAATCCCAGCACCAGGAAACACAGACATGGAAGACGTTGTTGTTGTCGACGGAGTCCGCACCGCAATCGGCCGGTTCCAGGGTTCCCTCTCCAGCCTCCAGGCCCACGAGCTCGGCTCTATCGTCATCAAGGAAGCCGTCGAACGAGCACACATTAATCCCGACCAGGTCGACACCGTCGCGATGGGCATCTGCGGCCAGGTTGGCGAAGCCACCTACATGTCGCGCCACGCCTCCGTAAACGCCGGCCTCCCCGTCAGCGTCCCGGCCATGAACGTAAACCGCCTCTGCGGCAGCGGCCTGG
>SLAK01000395.1 GCA_007126855.1 Dehalococcoidia bacterium
GAAGGCGCCACCGGCACCGACCTGGTGCTCCGCGTCACCCAGATGCTCCGCGAAGAGGGCGTCGTCGGGAAGTTCGTCGAATTCTACGGCTCCGGCCTCAGCACCCTGCCGCTTGCCGTGCGCGCCACCATCGCCAACATGTCGCCCGAATACGGCGCTACCATGGGCTTCTTCCCGGTCGACGAAGAGACACTCAACTACATGCGCTTCACCGGCCGCGAAGAGTCGCTCGTCGAACTTGTCGGCGAATACTGCCGCCAGCAGGGCCTCTTCCGCACCGACGACATGCCCGACCCCGTCTTCAGCGACACGCTGGAGCTCGATCTGGCCGACGTTGAACCTTCCATCGCCGGTCCCCGCCGGCCACAGGACCGCATTTCCCTGCGAGACGCCAAGCGCGCCTGGCGCCAGGCCGTGAGCGAAATGGTTGCCCACGGCGACGGCGCCTCCCCGGACAAGATTGCCGCGTGGGTCAGCGAAGGGGGGAACCCCGACCACAGCGAGTCCGGCTACGGTGACCTCTTCGCGCGCGCCGAATGCGAGGTGGACGGCCAGAACTTCGAGCTCCGTCACGGCTCGGTGGTCATCGCCGCCATCACGAGCTGCACCAACACCTCCAACCCCGAAGTCATGCTCGGCGCCGGCCTGCTGGCAAAGAAGGCAGTCGAGAAAGGGCTCCAGCGCAAACCCTGGGTCAAGACCAGCCTGGCCCCCGGCTCTCAGGTCGTCACCGAATACCTGGAAGAGGCCGGCGTCACGCCTTATCTCGACCAGCTTGGCTTCAACCTGGTCGGGTACGGCTGCACCACCTGCATCGGCAACAGCGGCCCCGTCGATGAGCCCATTTCGCGCGCCATCAAGGACTGCGACCTGGTCGCCGCAGCCGTGTTGTCTGGCAACCGCAACTTTGAAGGCCGCATCAACCCGGATGTGCGCGCCAACTACCTGGCGTCGCCGCCGCTCGTGGTCGCCTACGCGCTTGCTGGCCACGTCGACTGGGATCCCTACAACGAGCCAATCGGCACCGGTAGCGACGGCCAGCCGGTGTACATGGCCGATATCTGGCCGTCGCAGCAGGAAGTCGAAGAAGCCATCCGCAACTCCGTGCGTTCGGACATGTTCCGGCGCCGTTATGCCGAAGTCTTCAAGGGCGACGAGCGCTGGGCGGGCCTCGATACCCCATCCGGCGAGCTCTACGAGTGGGACCCCGATTCCACCTACGTCCGCAACCCCCCGTACTTCGACGGCATGCCGGAGCAACCCGAGGCGCTCAAGGACATCGATGGCGCACGCGTGCTCGTCATGGTCGGCGACTCCGTCACCACCGATCACATCTCCCCTGCCGGCAACATCGCCCGCAACAGCCCCGCCGGGCGCTACCTCATGGACCACGCCGTCGAACCGTCCGAGTTCAACTCCTACGGCTCCCGCCGCGGCAACCACGAGGTGATGGTCCGCGGCACCTTCGCCAACATCCGGCTGCGAAACCTGCTGGCGCCCGGCACTGAGGGCGGCGTCACCCGCCACCTGCCCGGCGACACGGAAATGACCATCTTCGAAGCTGCGGAGAAATACGCGGAGGAAGGTGTCCCCACGATCGTCCTGGCCGGCAAGGAATACGGCTCCGGGTCATCGCGCGACTGGGCCGCCAAGGGCCCCCGCCTGCTCGGTGTCAACGCTGTCATCGCTGAGACCTACGAGCGTATCCACCGCAGCAACCTGGTCGGCATGGGGGTGCTGCCGCTTCAGTTCCTGCCCGGCGAGAGCCGCGAAAGCCTCGGGCTCACCGGCCGGGAGCGCTTCAGCATCTCCGGCATCAGCGATGGCCTCCAGCCCGGCAAGCAAGTGCGCGTGACCGCCACGGCCGACGACGGCTCCCAGAAATCCTTCGAGGCCATCACCCGCATCGACACGCCGGTCGAACTCGACTACTACCAGCACGGCGGGATCTTGCAGTACGTCCTGCGGCAGATCCTCTCCCGCGCGGACAGCACATCGTAGGAAATCGCGCGTGGCGGATTCGTCCGGTTGATCGCCGGGCCGGTCCGCCGCGCGATAGGTACACTTCGCCCCGACATTCCAGAAGGAGAAAGGCAAGGCGCGCCCATGGCGAAAATCAAGGTGGTCAACCCCGTCGTCGAACTTGACGGCGACGAAATGACCCGCATCATCTGGCACTTCATCAAGGAAAAGCTCATCCTCCCCTACCTCGACGTCCAGCTCGAGTACTACGACCTGGGCATCGAGCACCGCGACGCCACGGACGATCAGGTAACCGTCGATGCTGCCAACGCGATCAAGAAGCACGGCGTCGGCGTGAAGTGTGCCACCATCACGCCTGATGAAGAGCGCGTCGAGGAGTTCAAGCTGAAGCAGATGTGGCGGTCGCCAAACGGCACCATCCGCAACATCCTTGGCGGCGTCGTCTTCCGCGAGCCGATCATCTGCTCGAATATCCCCAGGCTCGTGCCCGGCTGGAAGAAGCCCATCGTCATTGGCCGCCATGCCCACGGCGACCAGTACAAGGCCACCGACTTCGTCGTGCCCGGCCCGGGCAAGGTCACCATCACCTACACGCCCGCGGACGGTGGTGAGCCCGTTACCCGCGAAGTGGCCGACTTCCCCGGCGGCGGCGTTGCCATGGGCATGTACAACTACGACGACTCCATCCGCGACTTTGCCCGCGCGTCCATGCGCTACGGCCTCGATCGCGGCTGGCCCGTCTACCTGTCCACTAAGAACACCATCCTCAAAGCCTATGATGGCCGCTTTCGAGATCTCTTCGACGAGATATTCGAGAACGAGTTCAAAGATGAGTTCGAAGCCAAAGGCATCACCTACGAACACCGCCTCATCGACGACATGGTCGCCCAGGTGCTCAAGTGGGAAGGCGGCATCGTCTGGGCCTGCAAGAACTACGACGGCGACGTGCAGTCCGACGTCGTAGCCCAGGGCTTCGGCTCGCTCGGGCTCATGACCTCCGTGCTCATGTCACCCGACGGCCGCACCGTCGAAGCCGAAGCGGCCCACGGCACCGTAACGCGCCACTTCCGCCAGCACCAGCGCGGCGAAAAGACCTCCACGAACCCGATCGCATCGATCTTCGCCTGGACCCGCGGCCTGGCCCATCGCGGCAAGCTCGACGGCACGCCCGAGGTCGTCGAGTTCGCTGAGAAGCTCGAGCAGGTCTGTGTCGAAGCCGTCGAAGGCGGCGAAATGACCAAGGACCTGGCGATGCTCGTCCCCGGCGAACAGTCCTTCCTGACGACGGAGGAATTCCTGGCCGCCCTCGACCGGCGCCTGCAGGAGAAGATGAACCGGTAGCTTTCTGTGCTTGTCACGTAACTATGAAGCGCCGGGCATATGCCCGGCGCTCTCTTTGTGCCTTCCTATTGGCTCAGCGAACCTTCACCAGGCATACGCAAGTGCCGCATCAATATCCCCGTCCTCCAGGTACGGATAGGCGCGCAGGATCTCCTCCCGGGAGTGGCCGGCAGCGAGCAGGTCGAGGATAAGCGACACCGTAACGCGCATGCCGCGTATGCAGGCTTTGCCACCCATGACATTCGGGTTGACGGTGATGCGGTCCAGGTCGGCCATGCGGAAAGAATACCAGCGCGGCCGGGCGCCTCACCGCCCCCGCGCCGCCTCGAAATCCGCCAAGTGGTCTTCGAAGTGGTACCAGGTGTTGCCCGCCAGCCACCGCCACAGCGGCCAGCCTTCCTCGCCCTCGGCGGCAGGCCGCACGTGGCCGAGGTGGCCCAGCGGCGCGAACGTGTGCGAAACCGCAAACTGGTCGTCCGGGATGCGCTCGATGAGCCCGGCGATGTGGTCGCGGTAGCGCGCCCAGGTAGCGCGCACCTCGTCGAGTGGCAGGTGGCAGTAACGCTCGTGTTGCGCTGCGTTTCGTCCGTCCTGCGTCGAAAGGTCCGCCCCGGCCGGGGGCGGGTCCTCCGTCCCGAAGGCCTCCAGTTCCGTCGGCGCCCGGCCCTCCAGTGCCGCCGCGAGCTGCGCCGACATCCACCGGACATCGGCCCCCAGGTGCGCGAGCAC
>SLAK01000423.1 GCA_007126855.1 Dehalococcoidia bacterium
GCCGGCGGGGTCGGGTGTCGGGGTTGGGGTGGGTTCGGCGGGCGTGGGGGTGGCATCGCCTCCGGGAGTCGCGGGCTGTTCGGTGCCGCCGGGTTCGACTGTACGTATGCCGGCGGGGGTGTCGTCGCCGCCGCAGGAGACGAGCAGGAGCGCAACGAAGGCGAGGGCGAGCCCGAAGTAACCGGATCGCTGTGCCCATCTCCTGGTCTCGCCACGCACCAGTGCCATTCCTCCGCGGTCAAATGACGCCGGGATCACGCTATCACAGGCTCTCGCGGGGCTGCCCTTCCCTCAGGCGTGTTCCTTTCCGTAGGCTTCCCCCAATTGCGACGCTGGAGAAGCCCGTGCAAACACCGAATATCGACTGGACCCGGCTCCATGACGAAGCGCTGGACATCTTCCAGCGCTACCTGCAGGTCGACACATCCAACCCGCCGGGGAACGAAGTGCGGGCCTGTGACTTTCTGGGGGATATCCTCGAACAAGAGGGCGTTCCCCACGAGCGCTTTGACGCGGGGGAGGGGCGTGTCTCGCTGCGGGCGGTGTTGCCGGGGGATGGTTCGAAGCGGCCGATGATGCTGCTGAACCACACGGACGTGGTGCCGGTGGAGCGGGAGTACTGGGAGGTGGAGCCTTTCGGTGGGGTTATCAAGGACGGGTGTATCTGGGGACGCGGGGCGCTGGACATGAAGGGGCTGGGCGTGGCGCAGCTCATGACCTTTCTGACGCTGAAGCGGCTGGGGGTGCCGCTAAAGCGGGATGTGGTGTTCCTTGCGATCGCGGACGAGGAGGCAGGCGGGAACTACGGGATCCTGTGGATGGACGAGCACCACCCGGACAAGCTGGACGCGGAGTATGTGCTGAACGAAGGAGGCGGGGGAACAACGGAGCTGTTTGGAGTGGAGCGGCCGGTGTTCAACGTGGCGGTGACGGAGAAAGGGCCGCTATGGCTGCGGCTGGTGGCGGAGGGCCGCCCGGGGCACGGTTCGATGCCGCACGACGACAACTGCCTGGACCGGCTGGTGCGCGCGATGCACCGGATCCAGCAGTGGGAGCGGCCGCTGACGGTCTCACCGGTGCTGGAGGAGTACTTCGCGCGGTTGAAGCGCGCCGGGATTTTTACGGCGGAGCCGACGCCGGAGTCGCTGGCGAAGGCGGCCGAGGAGAACATCATGATCCGGGCGCTACTGTCGAACACGATCAGTTCGACGACGGCGAAGGCGGGCATCAAGCACAACGTGATCCCGGCACGTGCGGAGGCGACGCTGGATTGCCGCCTGCTTCCAGGGGTGAAGCCGGAAGACTTTGTGCGGGAGCTGGAGGCGGTGATCGACGACCCGCAGGTGACGGTCGAGCGGGTGTTCGAAGGCTGGTCGGAGACGAACGCGTTCGACACGGAGCTATTCGGGGTGATCGAGGACGTGGTGCACGAGCATATCGAGGACGCGGTGGTGGTCCCCGGTGTGACGGTCGGCTTCACGGATTCGCGGGTGTTCCGAAACCGGGATGTCATCGCGTATGGCTTTTCGGGTGGGGTGAACGCGCCAGAGCTGATGGCGACCTTCCACGGGCACAACGAGCGGGTGACCCTGGAGTCGTTCCGGCTGAACTGCGAGATGGTGTTTGAAGTGGTGCACCGGATGGCGACGTGAGGCAGGGGAACCTTACTCTGTGTCCCGCTCCCTTGCCAAAGGGAGGAGGAGGCCGGAGCCGCTAAAAGCGGTGAGCAGCCATTTCAGGACAGTCCACATGGCGGGGCGTCGCGAGGCCGGATGACAATGGGCATCAGGGTGACGCACCCTCACCCCGGCCCTCTCCCTTTGCAAGGGAGAGGGGGTTTCGCAGGCGTCAGGGTGGTCGATTGTCAGAGCACGGAAGCCGAAAGTCAGGGGCATATGACCGGCGCGTAAGGATTTGCAGCGCGCCTGTTACATCTTCTCCATGGTGCGAGGGGTAGGGTGGGAGTGTGCCGGGGATAGCCTGGCTCGAGGTGATACATGGCTCACAAATACGTTTGCCGCGATGCGGGGCTGAACTGCGACGTGGAGCTTCGCGACGAAAACGAGGAGAAGCTTCGGCAGGAGGCGGAGGAGCACCTTCGCCGCAACCATCCGACCGAGGCGATCGAGCAGGAGAAGGTGCGCGGCTACTGGCTCGGCGGCTGGAAGCCGGCTTAGCGAAGCGCGGCCGAGCGCAGCATCGAAGGAGCGCATGATGGGTTACCGGTATACGTGCAGCGATGCGGGCATACACTGCCCGGCACGGATGGAAGCCGAGCACGAGAACGTTCTTAAGCGCCTGGTGGAGGAGCACCTCCGCACGGACCACCCCGACGAGGCGGTGCAGAAAGAGAAGATGGAAAGCCTGCTCATCGCCGGGGTGCGACGAGTCTAAAGAAGCTTCCGGCCGGGTTGCTGTGGCGGCTACCTGCCCCCGGCTGCGCTTGCCGACATCGTGCGGCGTACCGCGGCATGCTCGTCGCAATCGCCATCGCAGTGGTCGGCGGAGTGCTCGTGCTGGTGGGTGAAGAAATCACGATCCGCGTTCTGATGGCGATGTGCGGCATTCCTGGTGTTCATCGCTCCCTCCCTCGCGAAACTCATACTTATGAAACGCACGGCCCTGCCTCCGGGTTTCCTTCCGGGTGACAATTTGCCCCCTTGTTATTACCTTCGACAGGAATGCGCTTAATCCGCAATCGTCGTCTCCCCCGGTGTGCCAATTGCCAGGTGAGACATCGCGCTGGTCTCGGTCCCGCCGTGCCAGTGCTTTTCGCCGGCGGGGATGATGACGATGTCGCCTTCGCGCACCACATGTTCCTCGGCCTCGCTCGCCACGATGCCTTCGCCGTCGGTGATATAGAGCACCTGGTCGAAGGTGTGGGTGTGGAAGACGTTGCGGCCACCGGCCCCGAAGCTGACCAGGAGCACCGTGAGCTGGTCGCTCTGGGGTGCTCCTATGAGCTCGCGGCGGCTGACGTTGCCACGGAAGATGGGCGCCTCAATCGGCGTGACCTGTGACGGGTCGTTGCGAATGATTTGCATCGCGCGCGAGGTTACAGGCGGGTGTGGGGGAAGTGCAAGGGTGGGGAAAGGGAGTTGGGAGGGATGAGGGATGAGTTGGGAGCGTACAGGGAGTGGCGTTTTGGGGCTTAACTGGCGGTGGCCTGGGCGTGTACGAGGTCGAGCAGGGCCTGGGTGACGGGGGAGAGTCGCCGGCCTTTGCGGTGGGCGGAGCCGACGCGGCGTTGCAGGGGTGGGTCGATGCTGATGCGGCGGACGTCGGTGCGGCCATCGAAGGCCATCGCGGGGGCCAGGGCGATGCCGGCACCGCGCGCGACCATGGCGAGCATGCCGTGGAGGCTGCGCATTTCGATCCTGCCTGCAGGTTCGATGCCGCGGAGGCTGGCTTCGGCTTCGACCAGGCTGCGCAGGCCGATGCCGCGCATGGAGAGGAGGAGACGGGGCTCGGCCATGAGTTCGTCGAAGCCAATCGTGTCGCGGGCAGCCCAGGGGTGGCCTGGCGCGACGGCGAGGAGCACATCTTCTTCGAGCAGCTCGCCAATTTCCAGGCGGGAGTCCTGGATGGGCAAGACGACGAAGGCGAGGTCTGCATTGCCATCGATGACTTCGGCGACGGCGGCTTCGCTCCCGAGCATTTCGACGGAGACGGCGGCTCTGGGAAAGCGCGCCTGCCAGGCGGCGAGGGCACCGGGGAGGAGATAGTCGCTGACGGTCTCGGTGGCGCAGATGCGGACGAAGCTGCCTTCGCCTTCGCCGGGGTCGGTAATCTGGGCCTTGGTGGAGGCCAGGTCGTCGAAGAAGCGCTCGGCCATATCGGCGAGCGCGTGCCCGGCTTCGGTGGGGAAGAGGCGACGGCCAGCGCGGTAGAAGAGGGGGACGCCGAGTTCGCGTTCGAGCTGCCGGATCTGTTTGCTGACGGAGGGCTGGGAGACGTATTCGGCGGCTGCGGCTGCGGTGACGCTGCCGGTGCGGACGACGGCGTGGAGATAGCGCAACTGTTGGAGTTCCATCCATAACCCC
>SLAK01000087.1 GCA_007126855.1 Dehalococcoidia bacterium
CTCTCAGCCTCCTCCGGGTAGCCCAGCAGCAAGAACGCGTACAGCGTGAATGCCGCGTCCCGGATCCAGTTGTACCGGTAGTCCCAGTTCCGGATGCCCCCGGGCGTTTCCGGCAACGACGTTGTCGGCGCCGCCACAATTGCCCCGGTCGCGGCGTAATCCAGCATGCGCAAGGTCACCGCGCTCTGGACCACCAGCTTCTCGTGCGCCCCCGTGTACGCGCAGCGTTCGATCCAGTCCCGCCAGTAGCGCTCGGTGATCTCCAGTGCCCTCGGCGTCATGTCCCGCAGCCCGCGATGGAACATCAGCGCGGCAGGCTTCCTGTGTCGCAGGATGAAAACCCGTTCCTCATCGGGCCGCGTCTCAAACCTGCCCTCCACCAGCGGCTCGCGTTCTTCAAACTCCACTCGTGTCGAGTAGAGCGTGATGCTTTCGTCTGGCGTCGTGGCTCGCGCACCGGTCCCCGGCTCGATGTCCCACCGGTGCTCCGCGCGACCATAATCGAAGGCCGGGTGCACCTGGATCGCCATCTCCACCCGGCCCGTGACGCCTCGCACGATCCGCACAATCGCTGAATCGCCCAGCCGCTCCAGTTCCGCCGACTGCGGCGGCATGAAATCGGTCACCATCACCTGGCCGGTACCGGTCGTGAACGTCGTATCCAGGATCGCCGTGCCCTCCCGGTAGCGCCTGCTCGACTCGAACGCGCCCGTCGGCTGGATGCTGAAATGCCCCCCGCGTTCGGCATCCAGGATGCGCGCGAAGACCGACGGGGAGTCCATCCGCGGAAAACACGCCCAGTCAATCGACCCCGTCCGCGAAACCAGCGCCGTGGTCACCCGGTCGCCGATCAACGCGTAATCCTCAATTGGCTCGTATCGCCGGGTCTGTGTGCCTGACTCGTCTCCTTCGCCGCCCTTGCCGCTGCGAATCACTTTCTGGAACAGGCTCCGTATGCCATCTGCAGAACTCATGTGGCAGAGCCTACTCGCTTTTGTGGGCAACGCGCTTCCTTTGCCTTAGCCGCGGATGCGGAACACAGGATGCTCCGGGGCGATGTCTGCCAGTTCCTCTTCGCTCACGTCCTTGCCAACGCCGAATTGCTTCGCCGTTTCCATGGCCCACCGGTCCAGGTAGGCGCGCAGCAGCACGGGGCGCTGCTCCACGGGCACTTCCTCCACCGTGATGTCTTCTGTCCGCCGGCCCACCTGCAGCCGCCCGCTCGGTGCCGCCTGCAGGTTACGTGCCCAGTGGGTGTTCCCCCGGGGCGCGATCAGGTAGCGCTCGCCGCCCCACTCCATCGGGTTGACTGGCGTCTTCCGCCATTCCCCGGTCTTGCGCCCCTTCGTCCAGAGCACGTGCGCGCCGCGCATGCTCACGCCAAGCCGCGTCAACCCCATCATCAGCGGGTTCAGCACCTTCGCGGCGAATGCGTTCGGCCGGTTGTAATGCATAGTCATCGTGGTCATCGAAGCCTCCGTTCCGTGTATGTCTAACAACGTAAGTCTTGCCCCACGACGTGTCAAGACTTATGCTGTTAGCCATGCCCTTCCCCCGTCGCATCGACACCGACGCCATCACCGAATCGGCGCGCGCCATCCTCGAAGCTGGTGGGCCCGAGGCTCTCACCATGCGCGCGCTCGCCCGAAAGCTCGGCGTCAAGGCGCCCTCGCTCTATGCCTACGTCGAAAACCGCGACGATCTCCTGCGTCTTCTCGTGGCAGCGGGACTGCAGGACCTTGGCACGCGGCTCAGCGCCGCCGCCGAAGAGGAGCCACGGGATCCTTCCCGCCGCTTGGTGTGCCTTGCCCG
The DNA here is from genome assembly GCA_007126855.1 of Dehalococcoidia bacterium. GTDB lineage: Bacteria > Chloroflexota > Dehalococcoidia > Tepidiformales > Tepidiformaceae > SLAK01. Next base: position 1,813 of record SLAK01000087.1, read on the forward strand.
CGCATACATCGAATTCGCCGGGTCCGCGCCGCAGGTCTTCGCACTTATGCTCGGGCCCGGGCCGCCGGAAAGCCGCGCCTCGCCGGAACTCGAACGCGCGACATCGGCTCCCGTCGTCCAGTCTGCAGTCGAACTGGCCGGGCCCGGGCGGGGAGAGGTGCTTGCCCAGGCTGTCTGGTCACTCGTCCATGGCTATAGCGTTCTGAACCTGGCCGATCGCTTCAAACTCAACCCCGACCCGCGCGCCGCCTTTTTCGATGGCCTTGACCTGCTCCTGCGCGGCGCGGTTGCAAGCGCACGCCCGGGCGCGTAATTTCCGCCCATGCCTCACGCCACCGTCAATGGTGTCTCGCTCTACTACGAAGTCCATGGCCGTGGCGAACCACTGCTGCTCATCGCCGGCCAGGGCCGCGATCACCGCTCCTGGGACTTCGTCCGCGATGACTTCGCTGCCACTCACCAGGTCATTGTTTTCGACCATCGCGGCACAGGCCTGAGCGATAAACCGCGCGAGCCGGCCTACTCCACGCGTGGCTTCGCCGCCGATACCATCGCCTTGCTCGACCACCTGGGCATCGAGCGCGCCCACGCCTACGGCATCTCCATGGGCGGCCGCATCTGCCAGTGGCTCGGTATCGACCATTCCGATCGCATTGGCGCCCTGGTCCTCGGCTGCACCACCCCCGGCAACGCTCATGGCGTGCCCCGGCCCCCCGAAGTGGACCAGCACATGGCCAACCGCCCAGAAAGCCTCGAGTCCGCCGTGCAATTCCTCGTCGAGCAGATGGTCTCGACGGGCTTCGCCGCGAAACACCCGGAGTACGTCCGCTCCATTGAGGATCGCTACCGCAACCCCATCCCCGAATACGCCCGGAAGCTCCATTACCTGGCCAGCGAAGGCCACGACACCTGGGACCTACTGCCGAAAATCGCCGCGCCCACGCTCGTGATCCACGGCGATAGCGACTTCATAAACCCCTCGCCGAACGCCCAACTGCTCGCCGACCGCATCCCCGGCGCCGAGCTGCACATTGTCCCCGGTGGCCGGCATGGCTACTTCGTTGAATTCCGCGAAGAAGCGTCCCGCGCCGTCATCGACTTCCTGCGCCGCCATCCCATCGGCGCGTCCGAAGCCTGAGCGCACCATGGCACTACGCAGCAGGTCCGGCAGCCGGTATCCCTCCGAAATCCCCGGCGAAGGCCTTGTGCTGCGCCCCTGGAACCGCCAGCTCTTGCAGCAGGTCGCGAACTGGGGCCAACGGGGCTTCCCCTATCACGCGTTTGACATGGGCCACCTCAACGATCCTGTTGAAGCGCGCAAGATGCTCCGGACCACCTCCGAGCCCGGCCCCCATCGCCACTTTGTCGCCCTTGAAAATGAGACTGCGGTCGGCCGTGTGGCCGTCAACCTCCGCGACGAGGCAGGCTTCTACATCTGGGGCGTCCATGTCCCGCCCGAGCACGGAGGCCGTGGCGTCGCGCGCCGCATGGTCGATGCCCTCGTCCGCTGGCTCGAAGAACGCTACCCGGGCGGTCCTGGCTTCCTGCTCAGCACCAACGCCTTCGCCGCCCATGCCCACCGCGCCTACCGTGCTGTCGGCTTCGAAATCGCCGAAACCCGCTGGCACCATGACCGGCAGCTCGCCGACCGTCTCTGGCAGGTCTCTGCCGAAGAGCGCGCCAGCATCGCCGAACACATTCGCTTCCATCGTGGCCGCTGGGAAGTCCGTGTTCACATCATGCGCCGCCCGCGCGGCTGGCAGCCCGGGGAATAGTTCAGGGCAACCGGCCTTCCCGCCGATCGTTCTCGATCCACGCGATGTCGTTCAACGCCATTAGCCCGCCCGAGACGAGCGAGTGCCCGCCCAGCAGCACCGGGATCGGCGCCGCCTCCGCCGCAGCCGTGAAGCGCCCCAGGAAGGCGTCGCTGATCTCGTCCGGCCAGTAGAGGTCGCTCAGGAACCGGTCCGCCCGCGATGGCTGCACGCCCACGTGGGCCTCAATCACGCGAGTGTCGATGATCGCCGCATCCCCCATCGTCGCCAGCCGCTCGAACAGCCGCTCCGCGCCCACGTCCTCCACCATGTAGCCCAGCAGCGAGCGTGGCCGGTGAGCGGGTCCCGCCGCCGCCATGCCCCGCTCCTCGCTGAAAAAGCGCACCTTGCAGGCCGTTTCCCGCTCCAGGTACTGCCACGCCTGCGAGCCGGCCCGGCC
>SLAK01000008.1 GCA_007126855.1 Dehalococcoidia bacterium
CGCTGCTCGCGGTTGCCCGGCCGATGCACCGCGTCGAGCGCGTCCGACAGCATCCGCCGGCTGGCCGACGCGCCAAACTGCCGCGTGGCCACGTCCTCCAGGTTGTGCGCCTCGTCGATGATCAGCGTGTCGAACGACGGTATGGCGCTGCCGTCGCTGGCAACGTCTGCGAGCAGCAGCGCATGGTTCACCACGATGATGTGCGCCGACTCTGCGGCCTTCCGCGCCCGCTGGAGGAAACAGGTGCCTTCGCGCACGAAACTGTTCTGCCGCGACAGGCACTTCGCGTCCTGCGCCGAAAGGCGCTGCCAGGTGAGCTGGTCCCGCTGGTCAAGCCCAAGCTCCGAGCGGTCCCCCGTTTCGGTCTGCGGCAGCCAGAGCAGCATGGAACTCGCCAGCCGCGCGAAATCCGGGTCGGCCATGCTCGCGCCATAGCTCGCCATCCAGCGCTGCAGGCAGAGGTAGTTCGCCCGGCCCTTCAGCAGCACCGCCCGGAAATCCGCATCATCTTCGATAATCCCCGCCTCCAGCAGCATCTCGCGCACCGCGGGAATGTCTTTCTTCAGGAGCTGCTCCTGCAGGCTGATCGTGTGCGTCGAGATGACAACCCGCTTGCCGTTCTTCAGCGCGTAGAGCGCGGCCGGGAGCAGGTAGGCGAGCGACTTCCCGACGCCCGTCCCGGCTTCCACCAGCACATGCCCGCCGTCGTTGAGCGCGCCGAGCACCCGGTTGGCCATCGAAACTTGCTGCCCCCGGTGCTCGAATCCGGGCATAGCCACTGGCGCGGCTTCAAAGGCTTGCTTGAGCTGCCCTCCTTCCACCGGCTCCGGTGGCTCGCGCGGCTCCAGCCGCGGCAATGCCGGCGCAGCGCGCACCGCGGGACCTTCCGCGCGCAGGGCTTCGGCCTCGTCCGGGCTGGCGAGAACCCTGGCCAGCGCCGGGTTGTGCAGCGAAAGTAGCCGCGCGAGCTGCAGCCGCTGGGCATCGGGCAGCTCGTACGCACGCCGGCGTAACGCCAGGAACGTATATGCCGCCGTCTGCGCGTCTGCCAGCGCGCGGTGGTAGGTCTCCACCGGGACATCCAGCTCCGCGGCCACATCCAGCAGGCTGTGCGACTGGCGTCCCGGCATCAGCAGCCGCGCAAAATCTTTCGTGTCCAGCGAAGGGCCGCGTAGTCTTATGCCGCCATGCCGGAGGTGCTCGCGGTCGAATTCGACGTTGTGGCCCACCACCGGGTCGTCGCCCGCGAAGGCCACCAGCGCGTCAGCGAGTTCCGCCAGCCGCGGCGCCGTCGCCACATCTTCCGGCCGCACGCCCGTCAGATGCTGCACAAAGCGCGGGATATCGCGGCCCGGGTTCACAAAGGTGGCGAACGTTTCCAGCTCGCGGCCGCCCTCGTCGAAACGCACCATCCCCACTTCGGTGATAGCGTCACGCTCCGGGTCCAGGCCCGTGGTCTCCAGGTCAACTGCGACAAAGGTACGGCTCAAGGGCGAACATCCGTCCGGACTGCCACCGAGTCTACCGCCCGGCTGCCAGCCGGGCATCATCGTGCACACCTGCGGCTGGCATTTCTCGACGGATGCTGACGCGATATGGAAAGTGCCGCGCCCGTAAAGGCCATCGTGTTGAGCAGGCTTTTCCGCACGCGGTAGAATGCGTCACCTCCACCAGAATGATCGATGGTCCCCGAGGGCTGTGTACTTTATGAACGTCTATCCAACCGAAGACATCCGCAACGTTGTGATTATGGGCCACGGCAGCGTCGGCAAGACTTCCCTGGTCGAAGCCGCCCTGTTCGTCACCGGCGCCATCAACCGTATGGGCAGCGTCGAAGACGGCAACACCGTCTCCGACTACGACGAGGACGAGCACCGGCGCAAGTTCAGCATCAACCTCTCGGTTGCCGCAGTTGAGCGCGACGGCAAGAAGATCAACCTCATCGATACGCCCGGCTATGCCGACTTCGTCTCCGAAGTCCTCAGCGGCGCCCAGGCGGCCGATTTGGCGCTCCTTGTGGTCGATGCGGTATCCGGCGTTGAGGTTGGCACAGACCGCGCCTGGAACATCGCCGAGCGCGCCAACCTCCCGCGGATGATCTGCATTAACCGCATGGACCGCGAGAATGCGGACTTCTTCGGCGTCCTCAATGCGCTCCAGGAGAAATGGGGCGCGAAGATTGCCCCGCTCCAGATCCCGGTCGGCTCAGCGGATACCTACAACGGCGTCGTTGACCTGCTCCACATGACGGCCTACCTCACCGAAGAGGGCACTGAATCCGATGTGCCCGGCGACCTGCGCGAGCAGGCCGATGAGCTGCGCCAGCAGCTCATCGAGGCCATCGTCGAAACCGACGACGAGCTCATGGAGAAGTTCTTCGACGACCAGGAGCTAACCGAAGACGAGCTGCGCCGTGTACTCCATCTCAGCCTGGACGAGGGGCTCATTATCCCGGTGGTGTGCAGCTCAGCCCCGAAGACCATGGGTGTGCGCCAGCTCCTGCGCAACATCGCGGGCAGCGGCCCCTCGCCAAAGGACCGCAAGCCGGTCCTCGCCGGCGATGTCGAGCTCACCGCCGAACCCGAAGGCCCGCTGGCTGTGCTGGCCTTCAAGACCTCCGCCGACCAGTTCGTCGGCAAGCTCACCTATCTCCGCGTCATCAGTGGCACGCTGCGCTCCGACTCACATGTCTGGAACGGGAACAAGGGCGCCGACGAGCGCATCGGCACGCTCAATGTCGTGCGCGGCAAAGAGCAGATGAACATCAGCGAACTGCCCGCCGGCGACATCGGTGTCATCGGCAAGCTGTCGCACACCATCACTGGCGACACGCTCTGCACGAAGGACCAGCAGTTCACGCTGCCGTCCATCACCTTCCCCCATCCTGTCTACCAGATGGCCGTGCGGCCGGTGGGCAAGGGCTCGGTCGATAAGCTCGGCCCGAGCCTCCAGCGCATCGCCGAAGAAGACCCCGGCCTGCAGCTCATCCGTGACCCGCATACGGCCGAGACCATCCTGGCCGGCATGGGTGAGGCCCACCTCGATGTCGCTGTCGAGCGCCTCAAGCGCAAATTCAACGTCGAAGTGGAACTCTCGCTGCCGCGCGTACCCTACCGCGAGACCATCGGCAAGACCGCCACGGCAGACTACACCCACAAGAAGCAGACCGGCGGCCACGGCCAGTACGCGCGCGTCGCCATCGAAGTCCAGCCGCTGCCCCGCGGCTCGGGATTGAAGTTCGGCCAGCGCGTCGTGGGCGGCTCGGTGCCCAAGGAATTCATCCCGGCTGTGGAAAAGGGCGTCACCGAAGCCGCCCGCGAAGGCATCCTGTCCGGCTCCGAGCTGACCGACTGCGAAGTCGTGCTCTACGATGGCAAGCACCACCCCGTCGACTCCAATGAAATGTCCTTCAAGCTCGCCGCGTCACAGGCGCTCAAGGAAGCGGTGCGCAAGGCCGACGGCGTGCTGCTCGAACCGGTCGTCACCATCCGCGTCACCACGCCGGAAGAATTCGCCGGCGATGTTGTGAGCGACCTGAACACCCGGCGCGCCCGCATCCTGGGCATCACCCCCGAGGGGCAGTTCAGCAAGGTCGAAGCGGAAGTGCCGCAGGCCGAAGTCCAGCGCTATGCTTCCGATTTGCGCTCGCTCACGCAGGGCCGTGGCGCCTTTGAGCTCGAATTCGACCATTACGGCGAGGTACCCGCGCACATCGCTCAGCGCATCATCGAAGACCACAGCAAGGGCGAATAAGCGCCTTAATCGCCATCGCCCACGCTCACCCGGGCGATGGCGACGCGCCGCGAAAGGCGGCCCGTCCAGATGCCCTGGATCTCGCAGCGCTCCACCCGCGCGTCCGTCGTGACGGCCCGCTGGAGGCTCCGGCCGATAAGCGGCGAGAACCGGTTGATGGCCATCGCCGCGGTCACCGCCATCCAGAAGCGCGCGAGCACCCGCCCGCGCGTCAGCGCGATCGCTGCGACGGTCGTCAGGATCCCGCCGGCCAGCAGCGTCGTCCCGCAGTC
>SLAK01000316.1 GCA_007126855.1 Dehalococcoidia bacterium
CCAGGTCGGGAATTGGGCCGGGTTCAGCTACGGAGCCATTGCGAAGATGATGCTCGATGGTTTCGGCGAGCGACAGGATCCAGCCCCAGGTGGACTGGGACACAAAGGCGTTCGGCACTGACAGGTCGAGCGCGCCAATGGTGGCGCCGTGCTCGTCACGGAGGGGGATGCCTATGCAGGTCCAGCCGACGTAGGCGGCGAGCAGGTGTTCAGGCCCGATGAGGATGACAGGCGCGTCCTCCGCCAGTGCAGTCCCGAGACCGTTGGACCCGAGGTCGCGCTCGTGCCACGAGGCGCCTTCGAAGAGGTTGGAATCCAAGCCCTGTGACCCTGCCAGCGGGTCGGCGCGCAGCCAGAGGATGTAGCCGTCGCCGTCGCCCAGTGCGATCAGGTGGGGAGAATCACCAAGCAGGCGATGGGCGGCGTCCAATACGGAATCTGCTGCATCCAGCAGGCGCTGGCTAGCGCGGCGGCGAGTGGCCAGCGCTACGGGGTCGGGCTTCTGGAGGAGGAGCCTGCCTGGTTCGATGCCATAGGCCTGAGACCGCTGCCAGGAGCGAAGTACCGCCGGACGAACCGTGCTGTTCGCAGTCCCGCGTGCCAGAAACTCGCGGCGCGCCGCCACCAGGTCATCGAGAAGGGACAGCGATTCCAAGGACGAGGGAGCAGACCCCAGCAAACCACCCATGCGATCCCCTGTACCCGGGAGGGGTCAATGAAGCGTCTCCCCACTATACCGAGGCGGACATGACTCCACAGCGTTATGCCTTGGAATTGAGATGACATTGCAAGCTTATGGAGGCATGGCCGCGCCGGGCTTCGCCGCCGGCGGCCCGCAAGGTAATCGCAAGGTGCGTTCGCTACCACGTAAGGCGGGCGCTTGCGATGCGTTCCTACGATGGTGCAATCAGTCGAGAACATTCACGCAGCTCTTGCGGGCAAGCAGCATGTGAGCCGGCGATGAAAGGAGATTCCCCTTGCAGATTCAAGAGTTCATGACGCGCAATCCCCATGCCATCCAGGCTGACGATTCGTGCCAGCATTGTGCCGAGCAGATGCGCCGGCACAACATCGGCGCAATGCCGGTGTTCGACTTCGACCGGTTGACGGGCATGATCACGGACCGGGACCTGGTTGGCGGCTGCATGGCCGCTGGCCACCGGGCGTCGGAGTGTTCGGTGCGCCAGCACATGACGGCGGACCCGGTGACGATCGAACCATGGGCCTCGATCGAGGAGGCGCTGGCGAAGATGGCGGATGAACAGGTCCGGCGCCTGATCGTGATGGAAAACGGCGGGGTAGCCGGAATCGTGTCACTCGGGGACCTGGCCGTACACGCTGCGAGCAGCCCGGATGTGGCCCGTGCGCTGGCGGAGATCTCCCAGCCGGTGCGAGTGCCGGTGTAGACACTTCAAGCGGGCACCCGAAAAGGCGAGCTTGCATCCCCGGGGGCCGGGCGGGCTATGCTCTGGGCGGGGCGCTGTTCACCGCCGGTGCGGGCCGAAGCCGGCCCATGGGAAGGAGAGCATAGCCTGTGCGACGACGTCTCCTGCGTGTCCTGGCGGCGGCCGGGGTGCTCTTTGCGGCAGTGCTCCTGGCCGGGGCGGCGATTGTAGCCGTGCTCGTGGTGACGGCGCCGTCGCCGAGCGAAGCGGACGGCTGGACGCTGGGGCCACCGCTGCCGTCGAGCCGGGGCGAGCTGGCCATGGCCACGGTGCAGACGGAGGATGGCGAGGAGCGGTTGTATGTCATCGGGGGCCTGAGCGGAGTTGCGGCCAGCCCGAAGGCTAATGTGACCTGGCTGAAGGCGGGCGGGGACGAGTGGAACGATGCGCCCGCGCTGCCGGAGCCGCGGCACCATCTGGGGGCGGCCGGGATGGATGGCGCGGTGTATGTGAGTGGCGGCACGGGCTCGCGGCTCGGCGGCTGGACACCACGCGAGAACCTCTGGCGGTTGCCGGCCGACGGCGATAGCTGGGAAGAACTCGAACCCATGCCGGAGGCTCGCTGGGGCCACCGGATGGTGGCGCACGCTGGAAGGCTTTACGTGATAGGCGGGCACGGCCCGTCGGCGGATGTGCTCATCTACACGCCGGGCGACGGATGGGAGCGGGGCGCGGCGATGCCCGTGCCACGGGACCACCTTTCGGTGGTGGTGGCCGAGGAGCGCATCTGGGCGATCGGGGGCCGGGACTCGGCGAGCATAGAGCGCGTGGACATCTACGACCCGGCAGGTGACGCCTGGGAACCGGGGCCACCGCTGCCATCGCCCACGAGCGGTGCTGCCGAGGCGGTGGTCGACGGGATGATCGTCATCTACGGGGGTGAGGATGCGCGGTTCGTCCGGGGCGGCATCGTGGACGAGCACTGGATGCTGGACCCGGCGGAGGACACGCCCGTATGGCGGGCAGCCCCGCCACCTCCACTGGCCGTGCACGGCTCGGAAGGGGCGGCTTTCCAGGGCACGCTGGTGATCGCTGGTGGCGCCGGGCGCCACGGCGCGCTTTCGGTGACATCGTGGACGGACGCGCTGCAGGTGCTGGACCCTGCGGCACTACAGCAGCACGAGGAGTGAGCGCCACGCTGGCGTCGAGGCTTAGCCGATGCCACGCTCCTTGAGGGCGCGCTGCATGGTCGAACCGATCTCGGCAGGGGAGTCGCTGACGGAGGCGCCGGCGGCGCGGAGAGCGGTCTTCTTGTTTTCGGCCTTGCCGTCTTCGCCGCTGATGATGGCGCCGGCGTGGCCCATGCGGCGGCCTTCGGGCGCGGTGGCGCCGGCGATGAAGGCGACGACGGGCTTCTGCACGTGCTCCTTGATGTAGGCGGCGGCTTCCTGTTCGGCGCTACCGCCGATCTCGCCGACAAGCACGATGGCGTCGGTATCCGGGTCTTCGTTGAGCATGCGGACGGCTTCGACCTGGCGTGTGCCGATAATGGGGTCGCCGCCGACGCCGATGCAGGTGCTCTGGCCGAGGCCGAGGTTTGTGAGCTGGGCAACCACTTCGTAGACGAGGGTGCCGGAGCGGCTGACGACGCCGACGCGGCCGGGGGTGAACACGTCACCCGGCATGATGCCGACGCGGGTTTTGGTCGCGGGTGTGATGACGCCGGGGCAGTTGGGCCCGATGAGGATGGACGAAGTGCACTGGAGCCCGGCGCGGACGCGGGACATGTCCATCACAGGGATGCCTTCGGTGATGCAGACGATGAGGGGGATGCCGGCGCCGGCCGCTTCGAGGATCGCGTCGGCGGCGAAAGGCGCGGGGACGAAGATGATGGAGACGTTGGCGCCGGTTTCGCGGACTGCCTGGTCGACCGTGGTGAAGATGGGCACGCCGTCCTGGTCTTCGCCGCCACGACGGGGGTGGATAGCGGCGACGACATTGGTGCCGTAGGCGATAGAGCGGCGCATGTGGTTTGCGCCTTCGGTGCCGATGCCCTGCACGAGCAGGCGGGTGTTTTCATCAACGAGGACGGCCATCGCTTCTCCCGTTATGTGGTGTTGAGTTAGGGGGGGCAGGCTGCTGCGGGCAGGCCCAACCACGGAGCATACACGCCAGGGTGCTTACTGTCCGAGGGGCGCGGGGTCCTTTTCAATGTCTTCGAGCTTGAGGGAGAGGACCTTCGATATGCCTTCGCGACCCATGGAAATGCCGTAGATGGCGTCGGCTGCCTCGACGGTCTTCCGGTTGTGGGTGACGGCCAGGAACTGGGTCTTTTCGGAGAGCTTTCGGAGGGAGTCGGTGAAGCGGCCGACGTTGGCTTCGTCGAGCGCGGCATCGACTTCGTCGAGGACGCAGAAGGGCGCCGGGTTGACCGACAGGAGCGCGAAGAGCAGGGCCACTGCGGTCAGCGAGCGCTCACCGCCGGAGAGCAGGCTGAGGCTGTTGATACGCTTCCCGGGAGGCTGGGCTTCGATTTCGATGCCTGAGTCGGCCGGGGAATCGGGGTTGGTGAGCAGAAGCCGCGCTTTGCCGCCGCCGAAGAAGGCGGAGAAGTATTCGCTGAACGCGGCATCCACC
>SLAK01000436.1 GCA_007126855.1 Dehalococcoidia bacterium
GATATCCCCATCGATGTGCTCTTCACCCCCATCGACGACGCCATCGTCCCCATGCCCACACCCGTCCCCGCCTCGCAGCCACCCGTCCCGCCGGCCGATGCCCTCGACCGTGCGCTCGATCTCATCGAGGCGGCTGAGCGGCCCGTCATCTTCGCCGGTGGTGGTGTCGCCTTCTCGGGCGCGCAGGATACCGTGCGCGAATTCGCCGCGAAGACGCAGATTCCTGTGCTCACCAACGCCAAAGCCCGCGGCGCCGTCCCCGAGATGAGCAACCTCGGCTATGGCAGCTTCGCCCTGGCCGCTTCACCCCTCGCCGCCGCCGAAGCCGGCGGTCCCGCCGACCTGGTCATCCTCCTTGGCGCGCGTATCGGCATGTTCATCTCCATGGGCGCCCAGTCGCTCATCCCGCCCGGCGCGAAAGTCATCCAGGTCGATATCGAACCGGAAGAGATCGGCCGCGGGCGCGACATCGATGTCGGCCTCGCCGGTGACGTTCGGCAGACCTTGCTCGCGCTTATGGACCGGGCCATGGGCCGCAGCTTCAAAGACCACGCCGCATGGATCCACGGCCTCGAGGCCTCCCGCAAGGCCATGCAGCATATGCACGACGATGCAATGGCCCGCGAAACCCCCATCCACCAGGCCCGCTTTGCCCGCGAAATCGCCCACTTCATCGGCGGCGACGGCATCATCGCCTCCGACGGCGGCGAAACCTCGCTCTGGATGGGCGAGCAGGCTGTCATCCTCAACGTCGGCGACTGGCTCAGCCACGGCTACCTTGGCTGCCTGGGTGTTGGCCTGCCCTTCGGCATCGCGGCCAAAGTGGCCCACCCCGAACGCCGCGTCGCCGTTGTCACCGGTGATGGCTCCATCGGCCTCAACATCGCCGAGTTCGATACTGCCGTCCGCCACGACATCCCTCTCGTTGTCATCGTCAACAACGACCAGGGCTGGGGCATGATCCGCCATGGCCAGTCCGCCCGCTACGGCGCCGGTAGCATCGTCGGCGCCGAACTCGGCCCGGTCCGCTACGACGAAGTGGCAAGAGGCTTCGGCGCCCACGCCGAGTTTGTCACCAACGCATCCGAAATCCGGCCCGCGCTCGAACGCGCCTTCGCGAGCGGCCGGCCCGCCTGCGTCAACGTCCTCACCGATCCGGCGCAGCCACACGCCACCTCCGTCGCCATGGCAACCACGCCCAAAACTGACGACGAGGTCCACCTGCCCTACTACGGCAAGAAAAAGCTCGTCGAGCAACGCTAAGCTGGTCGCTCGTCGTGCAACGGTCCCCGGCGGGTATGCGCTCGCGCATACCCGCCGCCTTCGTTCCGCCTCACGCTCACAACCATGAGCCGGGCATTCTTTCAGCGTCCACTCTTCGAGCCGCTGGCCCGGCGCGACTTTCGCCTGCTGCTTGCTGGGTCCCTCCTGGTCAGCGCCACCCTGCCCGTCCACCTCCTCACCCAGGTCTTCTGGGTCAACCACAGCTACCCCGAGCGTGCCGTCCTTTACGCTGGCATCCTAGCCGCCAGCCGCGGCGCCTCCATGGTCCTCTTCAGCCTCATCGGCGGCGTCATCGCCGACCAGTTCGAGCGGCGTGCCGTCCTGTTCGTCTGTGCAACGCTCGCCCTGGCCGCCCATGCCGTTGTTGCCGCCCTCATGCTGCTTGAGCCCTTCGGCGAAGCCACCGTTGCCGCTGTCGCGCTCTGGACCTTCATCGCCGGCTCCATCCAGTCCATCGACTCCCCCGCACGCCAGGCCAGCATCCCCACTGCCGCCGGCATGCAGAATGTCCCCGCCGCGGTCGCGCTCCTGTCCATTTCCCAGCAGATTGTGCTTCCGCTCTCCCTGCCTGTCGTCGGCATCCTCAACGACGTCATAAGCCCGGGTGCCGTCTATGCCCTCTCACTGCTCACCTGGGCCGGCATCCTCCCGCTCATCCTCATGCTGCGCTTCCGTAGCACCGGCGGCGCCACCGGCAGCAACATCCTGGCAAATGCCCGCGAAGGGCTCGGCTACGTGCGCCGGCGCCGTGCGTTGCTCGCCATTGTCACCCTGGTGCTGACCATCCAGGTCATCGGCTTCCCCGTTGCAACGCCCCTGGGCCCCATGTTCTATATCGAAGTCCTGCACTTCACGCCGACGCAGGTCGGGTTCATGGGTATGGCCTGGGGCGTAGGATCCCTGGCGGCAAGCCTGAGCATGGCCCAGTTCGTTCGACTGCCCCGCCGTGGCGTCACGTTGGCCGTTGTCGCGCTCACCTTCGGCATCGCGCTCATCATCTTTGGCCACTCCCGCTGGATCCCGCTCACCGCCGTGTCCAACTTCACCATGGGCTTCTCCTTCACCGCCACCTCGCTCGTCGCCATCACGCTCACGCAGATCCTCGTCGACGACCGTGTCCGCGGGCGCGTGCTCAGCCTCTTCCCCTTTAGCCACGGCCTGGCACAGCTTGGCACCGCCGGCGCCGGCGCCATCGGCGGCCTTGTCGGGCTCGCCATCCTCATCCCCGTGCTTGGCTGGGCCGCCTTTGCCTCTTGCGCGCTCATCATCCTGCTCTTCCGCGAATTTCTCCCGGCCCGCGCCGAGCCCACAACAGTAGAAGAAGTTGAGGTTGGCCCCGGGGCGCGTCCGCCATAGCCAGCCCTTGAGCTATGCCGCGGGATCCGTCACAGTGCCTCGAATGGCTGATCGTCCCCGGCTTACGGTCTTCGACGAAACCGCCGGCGTCGCGCTGGCCACCCGCGCAAAGGAAGCCACCTCCTTCTGGGGCAAGTTCCGCGGGCTCATGCTTCGCGGCTCGCTGGAAGCAGGCGAAGGCCTCGTTATCCGCCCCTGCAACTCCATCCACATGATGTTCATGCGCTTCCCCATCGACGCCGTATTCTTCGATACCTCCGGGAAAGTCACGCGCGTCGCGCGGGGCCTGCCCCGCTGGCGGGGGCTGGCCATGGGCGGGCGCGGCGCAAAAGGCGTCGTGGAACTCCCCGCCGGCGCGGCCGAAGCGACGCAGCCGGGGCATCAACTCCGCATCGAACCAGCAGAGGAAACCTCAACACCCTCGGTCGAAACCGGGACCGCTTAGCTGAACGGCGATGGCCGGTACGGGATCGTCACCCTGAACTCCGCGCCTTCGCCCGGGCGGCTGTCCAGCCCGATCCGGCCGCCAAGCTGCGCCACGATCTCGCGGGTCAGGAATAGCCCCACCCCGAAGCCCTGCCGGTTACTGCTGGTCTCGGCGCGGTAGAAACGTTCGAATATGCGTTCCTGGTCCTCCAGGGCGATGCCCGGGCCATCATCGCGCACCCGTATGGTCGCCTCCTGTTCCCACTCGTCCAGCGCAACGGTGATGTGCGGATTCTCGCCGCCATACTTCGCAGCATTTTCCAGCAGGTTCGAAACCACCTGCCGAAGCCGGCCTTCGTCCGAGACAGCGGTGCAGGGGTTCACCGGGATGCGCATCTCCACCGCCAAATGCTTGTGCCGGGACCGGACCGCGTCCGCCTCCTCCTCCAGGAGCGCGCACAGGTTAAGGGGCGTCGGTTCGATCATCAGCCGGTTCGACTCGATCCGCGACAGGTCGAGGAACACGTCCACGATGTTCGCCATCCGCCGTCCTTCCGCGACAAGCGTCTCGGCAACTTCCAGCAGTTCCCCGTCGTAGCGCTCCGGAGCAGCTTTCACGTGCCGCTCGAACCAGCGCGAAAGCCCGAGAATCGGCGTGAGCGGGTTCCGCAGCTCATGGCTCGCAAATGCCAGGAAATCATCCTTACGTTGCTCCGCCTCAAGGCGTTCGGCGATGTCCTCGAAGGCGATCACCGCGCCTTCGGTTTGGTCCCCGACAATAATCGGTGAGCAGTTCACCCGGACGGGGATGCTCGTTCCCTGCCCCGTCACGAACGTGATGTCTCCGCGAGTTCGCGTTCTCAGCCGCAATACCGCGGTCACGGGGCAGTCCGCATCGATGCAGGGGTAGCCCTCATCCAGCGCCCCGTGTACCAGCTCGTGGAAATCCGCCCCC
>SLAK01000188.1 GCA_007126855.1 Dehalococcoidia bacterium
GGCGCGCCGATAACATCTTTGTCCTCGCAGCTCACGATGGGACGCGGCACCCGCGCCTTGCCGTGGACCGCCGAGATATAGCGGTATTCGCGCATCACGTCGTGCGCCGATGGCAGCAGGTCGCCGGTTGGCGGCCGGCGCATCACGAGCTGCTGGTCACCGCGGTCGACGAAGAGCGTCACGTTGGAATAACCGGCGGTGTGCTTCCGCACGCTAATCGGCGTCGGCTCGCCGCCCATGTGTTCGTTCAGGAATTTCTCGAGCGCCGGTACATCGACCAGGTTCTCCAGCTCGTTCGACGTGGCGTCGGTCATGGCTGTGGGTCCCCGCGCGTATCTTCGGCGCCTTTTGCTACAACGCCGCGCGCCCCCCGATTCTAGCCCGTCGACCCCGCTTCGCGCCTGCGCCGGATAATCCGAGGCGGCGATCGTCACTACCCTCACCGCCCCTGGTGAACGCCCGGTGGTGCGGGCCGGGCATCGATCCATGCGCGTGGCACTTCGCGGTACCGCGGGCGCACCTACCAGCCGGCAGCCAGTTTTTTCGCCGCCATTACGTTGCAAATGCAAGGCTTTGCAATTAGCCTGTGCGACAGGCCCGTGAACCAACGCTGCCGGGCCACCAAATAGCTCGCCGGAGTTTCCCATCCGTGTCCAGACGACTGCTTACTCGCATTCCTATCTTCCTCCTGCTTCTCGCGTTGCCCCTCGCCGCCGTGGCATGCGGCAACGACGACGATGATGGCGACGCCGCAGCCGCCAACGGTGACGATGCCGACGGCCGCCTCAGCGTCATCACCGATGTCGCGCCCATCACCAGCATCGTTGAGAACATTGCTGGCGATGCTGTCGAGCTGCGCGGCATGGTGCCGCGGGGTGTCTCGTCCCACGGCTTTGAGCCACCGCCCAGCGACGTCCAGTACCTCACCGAGGCCGACCTCTTCGTCTACAACGGCTTCTACCTGGCAGAGCCGCTCTACAACCTCACCGAAGCCAACATGAAAGATGGCGCAGTCGTCCTCTGGATCGGCGAAGAAACCCTCCCCCGCGACGAGTGGATTTTCGACTTCGACTTCCCCGAGGCTGAAGGTGTCCCCAACCCGCACATCTGGATGGACCCCATACGCGCGCTCACTTTCGCCGAACTCGTCCACGGAGGGCTCGTCGCCCTCGATCCGGATAACAGCGATATCTACGACGCGAATCTCGAAGCCTTCCGCGAGAAAACCGAAGACCTCGATAGCCGCATCCGCGAAGCCGTCGAGACCATCCCCGAAGACCACCGCAAGCTCCTCACCTATCACGATTGCTGCCCGTATTTCGCTGAACGCTACGAAATGGAAGTCATCGGCGCCGTGCAGCCGTCGGACTTCACCGACCCCTCCGCACGCGAATTGGCCAGCATCATCGACCAGGTGAACGAGCTGGGCCTGCCGGCAATCTTTGGCTCTGAGATGTTCCCCAGCCCGGTGATGGAGCAAATTGCGCGTGAAACTGGCGCGGAGTTCGTCGATGGCATCGAGGATGACGAACTGCCGGGCGATGCCGGCGATCCGGAACACACCTATTGGGGGATGATGCTGGACAACGCCATCAGCATCGTTGCCGGGCTCCGGGGGGACACGTCGCCGCTGGACGGCTTCGATCCTTCGCCCGTCTTTAGCGGCGAGAGCGTGGCACGCTACTAAACGTTATTCTTGGTGCGCCCGTAACGCCCCGGTGGCGCGGGCGCACCATCACCGGGAGGAGCCCATGCTCTCATCGCACCGCGTACCTCCGCCCGGCACTTCGCCCGTCATCGAATGGCGAAACGCGTCCTGCGGCTATGATCGCGGGCCGGTCATCCACGAAGTCGACCTCTCACTCGCGCCGGGAGACTTCGTTGCCCTGCTTGGCCCCAGCGGCGCGGGGAAGACAACCCTGCTGCGCAGCATCCTTGGCGCGGTGCGCATCTATGCCGGTGACATTAGCGTCGGAGGAACCTCCGTGAAGCGCCGCCGGCCGCGCATCGGCTACGTGCCCCAGCTCCAGACCATCGACTGGACCTTCCCGGTGACCGTCGAAGAAGCCGTGATGATGGGATGCACGGCCGAAAGCCGCTGGCTTCCCTGGTACCCCCGCCGCATCCGCGACCGCGTTACGGCTGTACTCGAACAGCTTGGCATCGACCATCTCCGCCGCCAGCACATCGGAGCCCTCTCCGGCGGCCAGCAGCAGCGCGTCTTCCTCGCCCGGGCCCTCGTCAGCAATCCCAACATGCTCTTGCTCGACGAGCCCACGTCCAGCCTGGACATCAAGACTCGCGACGAAATCCTGCATCTGCTCGCCGCGCTCAACCGCCAGGGTGTCACCATCGTGCTGGCGACGCACGAAATCAACGCCGTCGCGGCCCACCTGCCACATGTCGTCTGCGTCAATGGCGGCATCGTCGCCAATGGCGCGCCAGCCGATGTGTTCACACCGGAAACCATGCGGCGAACCTACGGCGCGGAAATGCCCATCGTCCATTACGAAGGGCTGGTGCTGGTTGCTGAACGACCCCACTTGCTGCACGCACGCAACCCCAACGGCGCCACCGCTGGTGGTCAGTTCGAATATGAACACACTGTTTGAGCCCTTTGCCTACGAATTCTTTGTGCGGGGGCTGATAGCCGCCGGGCTTGTCGGTGGCCTCTGTGGACTCATCGGCGTCTACATTGTGTTGCGGCGGATGGCGTATATCGGTCACGGGCTCTCGCACGCGGTGTTCGGCGGGGCGGTCGTCAGCTACGTGATGGCATTCAATTTTTACCTGGGCGCCAGTCTCTGGGGCTTCCTGTCCGCCGTCTTGATCAGCCTGACCACCCGCAAGCGCGTTATCGGCGCCGATGCCGCCATCGGCATCATCACCACGGCCAGCTTTGCCCTTGGCGTTGCGCTCATCAGCCGCTACCGTACTTTCACCCGCGACTTCGAAGCCGCGCTCTTCGGCAACATCCTGGGTGTGAGCCCGGGTGACCTCTGGGCGATCACCGCCGTCGCGGTCTTCGCCGCCGCCGTGCTCATCATCGGCTATAAGCAGTTCCTCTTCGCCACTTTCGACCCCGACGTCGCGCGCTTCTACGGCGTCGCCACCCCGTGGGTCGATACGGTCTTCTCGCTGGTTCTGGCCGGCACCATCGTCGTTTCCATGCAGGTGCTGGGCGTCACCCTCATTGCCGCTGCCATCGTCATCCCGCCCATCGTTGCCCGCCTGCTGACCGACAGCTTCCGCACCATGATCCTGCTGTCTACCGGCACCGGCGCCTTTTGCGGCGTCTCCGGCATCTACCTTTCCTACTTTGCCGACGTGTCATCGGGCGCAAGCGTGGTCTTGTTCTCTGCCTTCATCTTCGTCCTGGCGCTGACCTATAGCGCCGTGCGGGGCCGCCTCGGTCGCGGCCGCGCCGCGCTCCCCGGCCACCCCGCACCCTTCAATTAGGATCGGAAATTCCGGCCTGCCATCGCCGTGCCTGCTTCAGCTCAGAAAGCGGGCGACCGCCGTTAGCAACGAAGACGATCCCTTGCCCGATGCATCTTCCCCCTTTGGCCACATTTTCGGGCCAACCGGGCCCCTTTTTCGGTTCCAACGCTCACACAAGCCTGTGCCTGAAGCCTTAGAATGGCCAAGATCAGACACCGTGTCCGCTCGAATGCATCTATGGATCGCAAAATGGCTCACGGTGCCGGGGGCAACACCACGCCCCACGTCAATCTGAAAGAGGAACCTATGACCGCAATCGAACCCAAAGACACGGTGCTGAACTTCAGCGAAGAGACCGCTGAACGCCGCCGCGTCGTCAGCCAGTTCATGGAGGAGCACGTCTATCCGAACGAGCAGCTCCTGAGTGAACGCAGCGACGAATCCGAAGCGCTGGTGAAGAAGCTCCAGGCGAAGACGAAGGAGATGGGCTACTGGGCCCCGCACCTGCCGAAGGAAGGCGGGGGCATGGGCATCGGTTTTTTGAGCTATGCCTACATGAACGAGATCATCGGCCGCA
>SLAK01000447.1 GCA_007126855.1 Dehalococcoidia bacterium
ATCAACGCGCTCCCCCGGGGCTGTCCGGAAAATTCCTGATACCGGCGCGGTATCCGGCGGCCGAAACCCACGGCATGAGGCTTCCGCCGTTCGGCTTGTTCCTGTTCGCTGGTGTTTGCTGTTCGGTCATGGCCATCGCGTTGCACCAGTTCCCTGCGTTCGGGCGCGCCGTTGAACAGCCCGTACAGGAACCATCGGCTGTCGTCTCCGGGACTTCTTTACCCCGGGCACTTTCTGGCGACGCTGTCACCGAAAATTCACCGGTCCCGGCGGATCCCGAGCCGGCCGCCCTGCTCGAAATTGAGACCGGGCAGGCAGCGCCCGAGCTCAGCTTTGAGCCGCTGGACGAGACCCTGGGAGACCTGGCGCCGGCGGAAGCTGAAGCGCCGGACCCGGTGGTGGCCGAGCCGGAACGGCGCGACCGTTCGCGGTCGTTGCCCAGCGGCGTGGTTCGCCACATAGAGCTTGTCCCCTATGAGGACAAGGAAGCGGGGCTGCTCGACCTGCTCAACGACGCGCGCCTCCAGGACGGCCAGACCGCCTTGCGGCGGACCCCAGAGCTGGATGCCGTGGCGCTTGCGCGGGCGCGGAATCTCGTCAACGAGGGCTATTTCGACCACTTCGGCCCGGACGGCACGAGCGCGTTTTCGGAGCTTGCGGCGCGCGGCATCAACTATTGGCTCGCGGGCGAAAACCTCGCGCGGAACAACTACCCGCCGGGGCGGACCGTGGAAGCGGCGTTCCAGGGTTTGATAGCAAGCCCCGGGCACCGCGCGAACATCCTGGAGCCGGCATTCGATGAAGTTGGCGTTGCGGTCATCCGTTCCGGGACGATGTGGTACTACGTGATGGTCTTCATGGACCGCGGATAGGGACATCAGCGGGTGCGTTTCAGCCGCCCGCTGGTATGCTCAGGCTATGGCACGAAAGAAGCGAGTACGGCTGGATAAGAAGGGCCGGCCCATCAAGCCAAAGCGCGAAGCGGCGCAGGCGCCAGCCGCCGAACCCGAAGCGGACGAAGCCGAAGAGCCAGATTGCGAATGCCCCTACCTGGTGGTTGAGGACTGGGACGGGGTGGAAAGCGACTGGAGCGACATCCAGTTTGTCCGTGTCCATGCAAAGGCCATCCTTGGTGTGCCCGTGGGCTTCGACAACCTGCGCGAGAAGCTTCGCAAGGCGGCAGACGAGGCAGGGGCCACCATCCCGCCGGATGCGATGTTGCTGCTGGGGAGTGGGCGCTTCCTGCGCCCCGTGATGATGGAGGTGGAGAATGCCGACCCCTCGAACAAGAACGTGGTGATGCCCGGGGGCGTGGCGTTCAGCCGCGTGCATCCTGCGCCCTGGGGGGAGATGGGCAAACTCGCCAAGACAACGGGGGAGTCTGCAAGGGAACGCTACGGCCGCAATCCGGACCATCTATGGCTCTGGTATCTGACCTGCAAGGAATGCTCTTCCCAGCGCAACTACGAAACCCTGTTCATCGCCCACTATCGCAACGACCCGGTGGCCGTTTCGTGACGCAAGAACAGGCTTCCTGCTAGGCTTTCCTTACGCAGAATCAGGGGGCACACTGCCCGCTGTGTAGCCCACCCCCAAGGAGGCGCTTCGTGGTTCCGCGGTTGCGCTCCCGCATGGTTCGCGCGTCGCTGTGCTTGAGCAAAGAGTCCTCGCACGGCATCGTTCCCCTGTGTTTCCGCCTCGCACTTAGCCGGCCCCGCGGCGTGTAGCCGGCGGGGCGCCTGTACCGGGCAGATGGATTGCACCCATCCGGCGTGCGTCGCTGTGCGCCGTGGAACCTTCCAGGAGTAACGAGATGACCGAACGCTATGACCCGCACGCCATCGAGCCGAAGTGGCGTGAACGCTGGGAGCGCGACCGCTTATACGCTGCGCCCGACGACGACCCACGGCCGAAGTGGTATGCGCTCACCATGTTCCCCTACCCCTCGGGCGATCTGCACACCGGCCACTGGTATGCCGTGGCGCCGAGCGATGCCGCGGCGCGTTACCAGCGCATGCGCGGCTACAACGTGATGTTTCCCATGGGCTTCGATTCCTTCGGCCTGCCGGCCGAGAACGCCGCCATCCAGCGTGGCATCGACCCGCGCGAATGGACCTACGCGAACATCGAGCGGATGCGGGAGCAACTTCGGCTCATGGGCGCTGGCTTCGACTGGGACCGCGAAATCGTCACGAGCGACCCCGACTACTACAAGTGGACGCAATGGTGGTTCCTGAAGTTCTGGGAGCACGACCTCGCCTATCGCGACGAGGCGCTCGCGAACTGGTGTCCCGGCTGTGGCACCGTACTGGCGAACGAACAGGTGCTGGACGGGCGCTGTGAGCGCTGTGACACAGTTGTCGAGCGGCGCTTCCTCACACAGTGGTTTTTCCGCATCACGCGCTACGCGGAGGAGCTGCTTCGTTTCGAGGGCATCGATTGGCCCGAGCGCATCCAGAGCATGCAGGCCAACTGGATCGGCCGCTCCGAGGGAGCCACCCTCCTGTTCGATGTCGAGGGCGTCGATGAACAGCTCCCAGTCTTTACCACGCGGCCGGATACGGTGTTTGGCGCAACATTCATGGTGCTCGCGCCGGAGCACAAGCTGGTCCCGCGCATTACCACGGATGAGCAGCGCGCCGCAGTTGAAGAATACATAACGCAGACTTCGCGCCAGAGCGAGATTGAGCGACTCTCGACCGAGCGGGAAAAGACCGGCGTGTTCACGGGCGGCTACGCGATCAACCCCTTCAACGGCGAGCGCATCCCGATCTGGATCGCCGACTACGTGCTGGTGACCTATGGCACCGGCGGCGTGATGGCCGTCCCCGCACACGACCAGCGCGACTTCGAATTTGCGCGCAAGTATGACCTGCGGGTCATTCCCGTGTTCGACAGTGACACGGTTGATACATCGAAGCCGCTGCAGGAGGCCTTTGTCGATGGCACGCGGATGATCAACTCCGGCCAGTTCGACGGCACCCCGTTCGACGACGCCAGGGAGCGCGTGACTGCCTATGCGGAGGGTGAAGGCATCGGCGAGCGCACGGTGAGCTACCGCCTACGCGACTGGCTGATTTCCCGGCAGCGCTACTGGGGCGGTCCGATCCCGATGATCCATTGCGAGGCCTGTGGCGTGGTCCCGGTGCCGGAATCGCAGCTCCCGGTGATGTTGCCGGAAGACGTGACATTCAAATCCACAGGCAAGTCGCCGCTCACCGAGGTGGAAGAGTGGGTCAATGTGGCCTGCCCGCAATGCGAGAGCCCGGCCCAGCGCGAAACGGACACCATGGACACCTTCATGTGTTCGAGCTGGTACCAGATGCGCTACGTGGACCCGCAAAACGGCGAAGCGGCCTTCGCGCCCGAGCTTGGGCGGAAGTGGTTGCCGGTGGATCAGTACACGGGCGGCGCCGAGCACGCGGTGATGCACCTGCTCTACACACGCTTCTTCTGGAAGGCCGCGCGGGACATGGGCCTCGTCGAAGGCGACGAACCGATGCTGCGGCTGTTCAACCAGGGCGTCATTCTCGGCCCGGATGGCAACCGCATGTCGAAGAGCCGTGGCAATGTCGTGGCGCCAGACGATCAGGTCAACGAGTACGGGGCGGACGCTTTCCGCTGCCAGCTCATGTTCATCGGCCCGTGGGACCAGGGAGGGCCGTACAACCCGACCGGCATGGCCGGGATCGTCCGCTGGCTGAGCCGCATCTGGTCGTTGATCGTGGAGCCGGTGGAAGCGGCAGCTTTGCCGGATGATCCGGCCACCCGCGACCTCCGCCGCTGGACACACAAGACGATCCGCCAGGTGACCGTGGACATCGAGGCGTTCCGCTTCAACACGCTCATCTCGCGGCTTATGGAGTTCAGCACGGCGATGCAGAAGGCGCGCGATGCCGGGCCGGTGGACGCTGCGGCATGGGACGAGGCCTGCGACGCGCTCCTGCTGCTCACAGCGCCGCTGGCGCCGCACATCACCGAAGAGCTCTGGGAACGGCG
>SLAK01000189.1 GCA_007126855.1 Dehalococcoidia bacterium
AGGCGGCCGAGGACAGCCTTCCAGGCGCGCGCAAGATCCAGTGAACCAGGCACGCTGCGGTGGGACATGCAGTCGCAACCCTCCCTGCCCGTCGCAAGGGGCAAATATGCAGAGCGAAAGTTCGATTTCGATGCCGCCGGTGGCTCCCAGGAGTGGTGAAAGTCATCGGTGGCGGCGTGGACGTACGTTAGCCCCGGAAGCCGTGCCGGACAACGGGTTTTTGTGAGGAAATCGCCGCCCCGCGCAAGGATTCACTACCCGGAATTGTTTATGTGCTCGCGCAGATTCAACGCCTCCAGGGCCGCCATGTTTCGCGCCCATCGGCACCTTTTGCACCTTGACGTGCGCGTCAACGTAGCTACACTGGAGCCCGGATCGATGACCCACACAACCGCTGCCAACGATGTTTACCTCCAGATCGGCGAAGCCGCTGAACGCACCGGCCTGACCCAGCGGACCCTGCGCTACTACGAAGAAAAGGGCCTCCTCAAACGCCCCACCCGCATGGAAGGTGGCTTCCGCCTCTATTCCCCGGAGGACATCCAGCGTATCGAAGCCATCAAACAGCTCAAGGAGCTCCTCGGCTTCTCTCTCGCCGACATCAAGGAGATGATGGATGCCGAGGACATCCGCCTTCAGATCCGCGCCCAGTGGCGCAAGGACGCCGACGCCGCCGAAAAAGCTGCAAAGATCCGCAAGGCACGCGAAGTCACGCTCCACCAGACTGCGCTTCTCGACCAGAAGATGGAGCAGATGGCGGCCATGCGAAACGAGCTCGCCCAGAGGCTCGAGAACTACGATCGCTGGCTGCGCGAACACGCAGCCGACGCACCGGCATCGTCCACGAAGTCGTGAATGATGCCGGCAGGGTGCGTGGCGTTGTGCCGGCATCAGCACAACGCCCCCCGCTTCCGGTAGAATCGAAGCTGTGACAGCGCTCCACGACACCTTCCAACGCCCGCTCCGGGATCTACGCGTCTCCGTCACGGATCGCTGTAACTTCCGCTGTACCTATTGCATGCCGCGTGAAGTCTTCGGCCCCGACTTCCAGTTCCTGCAGCGCAGCGAACTCTTGAGCTACGAAGAGATTACCCGGCTGGCGCGTATCTTCATCCAGCTCGGCGTGGAAAAAATCCGCATCACCGGGGGCGAACCCCTGGTCCGCGCAAACCTTCATGAGCTCATCCGCATGCTCGCCCCGCTTCCAGGCCTTCGCGACCTCACCCTCACCACGAATGGCTCGCTCCTGCGCTCCCAGGCCCAGCGCCTGCGCGAAGCCGGCCTCCAGCGTATCACCGTCAGCCTCGATGCCCTGGACGACGACGTCTTCCAGTCCATGAACGACGCAGGCGTCACCGTCGATACCGTGCTGAAGGGTATCGACGCCGCCCGGGAAGCCGGCCTGGCCCCCATCAAAGTCAACGCCGTCGTCAAGCGCGGCGTCAACGACCACGGCATCGTCGAACTCGCCCGCCACTTCCACGGGACGGGCGTCATCGTCCGCTTCATCGAATTCATGGACGTCGGAACCACCAACGGTTGGAGACTCGAACACGTCGTCTCCGCGCAGGAAATCGCCGAGCGCATCAATGCCGAGCTTCCCATCGAACCCGTCGAGCGGAGCTACCCCGGCGAAGTTGCCCAGCGCTGGCGCTACCGGGACGGGGGCGGGGAGATCGGCATCATCTCGTCCATCACCCAGCCCTTCTGCGGCGACTGCACCCGTGCCCGGCTCTCGCCCGAGGGACAGCTCTTCACCTGCCTCTTCGGTGCGCGGGGCCACGACTTCCGTGAGCCCCTTCGCAATGGCGCAAGCGACGACGAGATAGCGGCGATGCTTCGCCGCGTCTGGTCCGTGCGAGACGACCGCTATTCCGAAATCCGCTCCGAAGAAACCGTTGGGCTCCCCCGCGTCGAAATGTCCCACATCGGCGGCTGAGCCCCGGCGCTTACTGGCGCCCCACCGGCACGATAAGCAGGGGACGGCGTACCGAGTGCATTACCCGGTCCGTCGTGCTCCCCAGCGCCACGCGCTGGGCCAGCCCCTTCCCACGCGAAGTCATCACGATCAGCCCCACGTCGTACTGGTTCGCCACCTCTTCAATCGCGATCGCCGGCGCTGCCTGGACAAGCAGCTTCCGCTCGCCCTGGACCGCCACGCTCTCCAGGTATTCTTCCGCTGCCCTCTGGAAGCTCGCCAGCACGTCCGGTGAGTAGTACGAGAATTCCACGCCCACCGGCGGGGGTATGCTGTAGGCGCGGAGCAGGTAGACCTGCGCCTCCATCCGCTGAGCCACGTCCCGGCCCAGCGCCAGTCCTTCCTCTGCTTCAGGCGAACCGTCGAGCGCAATCAGCACGGGTCCCTGCGACGGCGCCTCTACCTGGTCGGAGCCGGGAATGACAAACACCGGAATTCTGGCCGCACGCGTGACTTTGTCCGCAACCGAGCCGATGAACAGTGCGTGGAATCCGCCCCGGCCGTGCGTCGCCAGCACCAGGAAGCGCGCGCCCGCTTCCCACTTGTAGCGCAGGATCGTGTCTGCAGGCGAATCCCCCTCGGCCACGTGCACGGTCACGTTTTTGATGTCGTGGTCGTCGGCCACCTTCTCCGCGTACTTCACGAAAGCGTCGCGCGTCTTCGCCAGGTCATCAGGCGTCTTGATGATGTCCGGGTCCACCGCATGCAGCAGGTGCACGGGGCAATCGTCGTAGATCCGCGCGAGCTGCGCTGCCATCGGCACGGCGTTCTCTGCGTTGGTCGAGCCGTCCAGTGGGACGACAATGGGCGCTTCAGGACTGGTCATGCGATTCCTCTCAACCCGCACCTAGCAGGCCAGCGTGTTCCGTGCCGCCCAACCGGGTTACAGCAGCGGTCGGGCGTCATTGTGGCGCACCAGCGCCGGATGGTCACGAATCGCTGAATTTGCGCGCGTTCCGCTTGATCGCAAAGGTCGCGGCTTCCACCCGGCGCGTGAAACCCAGCTTCGACAGGATATCGCTCACATGGTGCTTCACCGTCTTCTCCGAAAGGTAGAGCTGCTCGCCGATCTCCCTGTTCGTCATGCCTTCGGCAATCAGATCGAGGATCCGCAACTCGCGCTCGTTCAGCTCAGAAGCCAGCCGGTCTTCGTCGGTGACGATGTTGCCCTTGCGGATCTGGTCGATAACCGCGCCGGCGCTCCGCGAATCCAGGATGCTGCCGCCCGCGCCAACGGTCCGCATGGCTTCCACCAGCTGGGGCATCTTCACCTCTTTCAGCACGAAGCCTCCCGCGCCTGCAAGGATCGACGCCATAACCGCCCGCTCGTCCCCGTAGGAGGTCAACATCAGCACGTTCGCATCGCCCACCCTCGAGCGGATCTCCCGGCAGGCCTCGATGCCGTCCATCGGTCCCGGCATGCGCACGTCCATCACCACAAGCTGTGGCTTCACCCGCACTGCTTCGCGCACCGCCTCCTGGCCATCGCGGGCCTCCGCTATCACATTGAAATCTGCGTGGCCGCGCAGCGCCGCCTTCAACCCTTCCCTGACAAGGTCGTGGTCGTCGACCAGTAATACGTGGATCGTTTCACTCATCCGATGCTCCAGTCACTGTTAGCCGCACGGTCGTGCCCATGCCCGGAATGCTCAACACCAGCAGGTTGCCTCCCAGCCGCTCGGCACGTGTCCGCATTGTTATCGTACCAAGACCAGTTCGTGCCGACGCCTGGTCAAATCCCTTACCGTTATCCTGGATGGTTAGCGTGGTCGACAGGTCATCCTGTCGAAGGTCAACCGCCACGCGTGTTGGTTCGCCGTGCCGCACTGCGTTGCTCAGTGCCTCGCGCGCTATGTAGATCATATCCTCCGCCTGCCGGCTCGAAATCTCCTGCAAAGCCGCAGCCGAAATGTTGACCACCGTGTCGATGCCCTCCGGCACGAGCTGCCGCACAACAAAGGGCAGGTCCCGCTTCAGATCAGGCGTCGTGGCCGGCGTCTTCGC
>SLAK01000112.1 GCA_007126855.1 Dehalococcoidia bacterium
ACCACCACCACAACCACGAAAGCGACCGCAAGCTCCGCGCGGTGCGGCACCAGGTATCGTGGGTGCACCGCGTCGAGCGCCCGCGGCAAGTGCCCGTCCGCGGCCATGGCAAACATGGTCCGGCTCACCCCGGCGATCAGGGACAGCAACACCCCAACCGTTGCGATTGCTGCGCCGATGCGAACCAGCGGCACCACCTCGGAAAAGCGGCCGTCCCGGACCGCTTCAGCCAGCGGCGCCTCCGCGTCAGCGAGCCGTTCCGGCCCGACGGCCGCCAGCGTAGCGGCCATGACCGCTGCGTACACCAGCAGCGTGATGCCCAGTGCCAGCGGTATCGCCCTGGGGATCGTCCGTTCCGCGTCCCGGACTTCCTCCCCGAGCGTCGCGATCCGCGCGTAGCCCGCGAACGCGAAAAACAGCAGCCCGGCCGCCTGCAAGACACCGTAGATGCCACCGTTTCCCTCGGTCGGCGCCAGTCTTCCGGCGTCCGCTTCGCCACCGGCGACCGCGGCGAAAACAACCACGCCCAGCGACGTCAGGACCGCGAACACGATCGCCCGGGTCAACAGCGCGGTCTTCTGAATGCCGAACAGGTTCACCACCGTCAGGGCGATCACCGCGCTAACCGCAAGCGGCCGCGCAAGCGATGGCTCGGCGTAGGCCCCGAACGTCAGCGCAATCGCCGCGCAGCTCGCCAGCTTTCCAACGACAAAGCCCCAGCCCGCCAGGTAACCCCAGAATTCCCCCAGTTGCCGCCGGCCGTAGACGTAGGTGCCGCCAGACTCGGGGTAGATGGCCGCCAGCTGCGCCGAAGACGTCGCGTTGCAATAGGCCACGAACGCCGCGACCGCCAGCCCGATCAGCAGCGCGGAGCCCGCTGCCGCCGCTGCCGGGCCCACGGCGGCGAAAACCCCGGCCCCAATCATCGAACCGAGACCGATGATCACCGCATCGCCGGTACCGAGCCGCCGGGCGAGCCTGGTATGCGCCTGTGGGCCGCTGCCTGGAGCTGGTGCCTCCTCCCCGGGCCGGCCATCGGTTGCCACGGCGCGAGTTTATCAGCGCCCTGTGCATGCCGCCGGTGCGTATAGAGCGGGCCCACTACCGTCGCGCGAAACCTGCCTCCGACAACAGTTGCCGGAACCGGTAGTTCGCAAGCGCCCCGGGCCTCGCCCGGGTTATCCGGCTTACCGCTTCCCCGGGCCCCAATCCCAGCGCGCATAACAGCAGCCCTGCTCCCAGTCCGCTCCGGTTCATCCCGTACTGGCACATCACCAGCACGTGTTCCGGCGCCTCCTCCCGCGGGTCCATGATTTGTCGGGCCCAGTCTTTCGTCAGCGATCGCAGGAGTTCGAACTGCTCCGGCCGCCGGGCAACGTCGGCGAACACCTGTGCTTCCCAGCGAGCCGCCGCCCCTCGGTGCGCCTCGGGCATATAGCCCGCACAGTCCAGCACCCAGCTCCGCGCAAGCATCTCACCGCTTATTGGCTCCCCCAGGTCTGAATGCGCCCCGCCCATCCACACATGCGAACGCACCCCGTCAATTTCGCCTGCCCCAAGGACGCGCGAAGCGTGAGGCTGGAAAATCCGTCGGTCGTCCCACTCCGATGCAGCCATAACCTTAACCTCAAGATCTTGCAAGCAAGCACTTGCATGATACGCTCACGAACGTGGAAGACACTCGCCAGCGTATCCTCCATGCAGCCCATACCATCTTCAGCGCCGAAGGCTTCCGCGGTGCCACCACTCGCCGCATCGCAGTCGAGGCCGGTGTCAACGAAGTCACGATCTTCCGCCTCTTTTCTACCAAGGAAGATCTGCTTGGGGCCGCTGTCGACCATGCCACCGCCGCCACCATCCAACGGCTCCGGGAAACGGCACTCCCGGCCGAACCCTCCGACGTCGCGGCCGAACTGCGCGAACGCATGCTCGTTGTCCTCCATGCCTTCGCTCACGCCGCACCGCAGGTTCGTACTGCCCTGGCCGAATGGGGCCGGCACCCCGGTATCGACGAGCGGCGCCTTGCCACCTCACGGTACCTGCACGATGAGCTGCTCCGCTACATGCGCACCGCCA
Organism: Dehalococcoidia bacterium; assembly: GCA_007126855.1. Lineage (GTDB taxonomy): Bacteria > Chloroflexota > Dehalococcoidia > Tepidiformales > Tepidiformaceae > SLAK01. The sequence continues at coordinate 2,077 of SLAK01000112.1, forward strand.
TCAACAAACGGCTCCTCCGCCCCGGAATCTCTCCGGAGACCGCGACGGCCATGGTCATCGCACCGCTCTTTGCCCACGGCCTACTCAGCCCCATGATCCCTGCCGTCTTCGACAGTGACCTTGAACCCGCCGTCGATGCCTATCTCGAAGTCGTCCTCAACGGGCTGCTGCCCGGAGCACCAGGAGCATCCTCATGATCGGCCTGCTCGAAATCCGACGCCGCAAGCTGCAGTTCTCGCTCATCGCCCTCATCGTCACCCTCATTTCCTACCTGGTGCTGATGATCAACGGCCTCGGCATCGGCCTGAACCAGCTCGCTGGCTCCGCGCTCCTCAACTTCGACGCCGACGCCATCGCCTATTCCGACGGCGCCGGCCTCAGCGTCATCCGCTCCGAACTCAGCCAGGACATGGTCGACCGCATCGTCGAAACTCCCGGTGTCGACGATGCCGCCCCGCTTGGCTACGTCGCCGCGAACTACCGCTATGGCGACGGCGAAGTATCCTCGGCCGCGTTCCTGGGCTACGACCCGGGCACCATCGGCGAACCAACCGTCACCGATGGCCGCCAGCTCACCCCGGACGACCAGCTCGGCTTGCTTGCCGACCGCAGCTTTCTGCGTGCAGCCGACCTTTCCGTCGGTGACACGGTCGAGATCAGCCTGCGACTGGAAACCATAGAGTTCGAGATCGTCGGCCAGATCGACGAAGGCGCGTTCTTCTTCCAGCCCGCTGTCTACGTCCTCCGCGACACCTGGCAGAACTTGAAGTACGGCCCGGGCGCCGGGCCCGACACCCCCGTTGCCAGCATCGTGCTGCTCCAGGGCTCCGGGCTCACCGGCGAATACGAAAGTTTCGAGGCCGTTAGCAAGCCCGTCGCCTTCGACAACATCGAAGGTGTATCCGGCCAGCAGGCCACCGTCACCGCCCTGCGCTGGTTCGGGTACGGTATCGGTGCGCTCATCATCGGTGCGTTTTTCTATGTACTCACGCTCCAGAAGGTCAGCCAGATAGGCGTCATGAAGGCGGTCGGCGCGAGTGGCTTCTTCGTGTTTCGCCAGGGCTTCGTCCAGGTGCTGACCATTTCCCTGGCCGGACTGGCCATCGCCGTCCCGCTCGCCTGGGGGACCGAACGCGCCCTCGAAGGATTGCCCGATGCAGTGCCCATCGCATTCAACACCAGCACCATCGTCGTGACCTCGGTCAGCCTGCTGGCCGCCGCATCGATCGGTGCCCTCTTCTCCGCACGCCAGGTCGGCAAAGTCGACCCCATCATCGCCCTCGGGCAACAGCAGTGAGGCGAACAGATGGGCGTTGACCTGCGTGTCGCGAACTTGTCGAAAACCTATGGGTCCGGCGATACCGCTGTCCATGCCGTGCGGGATGTGAGCTTCGAGGCGGCCTCCGGCGAGTTCATCAGCGTCGTGGGCCCCAGCGGCTCCGGCAAGACCACCCTCCTTGCCATGCTTGGCGCCCTGTTGAAGCCAACCCGTGGCACCATCGAAGTCGACAACCGCGACATCACCCGTTTGAACCAGCGCGAGCAGGCCCGCTTCCGCCGCGAAGCCGTCGGCTATGTCTTCCAGGCCAACAACCTCATCCCCTATCTCACCGCCCGGGAAAACCTGCTGCTCATGCCCCGAATCAGCGGCAAGAACGGCAAGGCGGGCCGAAAACGCGCCGAGCAGCTCCTCGAAGAGCTCGGCCTCACCTCGCGCGCCGATGCCGTCGCCACCGAGCTCTCCGGCGGCGAACGCCAGCGCGTCGCCATCGCCCGCGCCCTGATGAACCAACCCGACGTCCTCCTCGCCGACGAACCCACCGGTAACCTCGACGCCGACACCGGCAGGGAGATCATCGACCTCTTCCGCGACCTCCACCACCAGGGACAGACCGTC
>SLAK01000141.1 GCA_007126855.1 Dehalococcoidia bacterium
GGCCAGCCGATGCAGCTGCTCACCATCATCGCCGGCCCGAAAAGCTCCGATGCCTCCCGGAACTGCGGCAGCGCCGCGCGGTATTCCTCCCAGCTTGCAATTGCCGGCTGTTCGGGGTCCCGGTCCGCGCAGTTGATGGCGATGTTCGCCTCCGTCTGGTTGCTGAATTCGCCGTCGCTGTCACGGCTCAGGTAGCGGTTCGCCATGTGCACCAGCAGCGAGCCGTCGCCCTCCAGTGCGTCCGCCACCGCATCCTCCAGCATCCCCCAGGTCAGCCGGTTGTAGAGCGGCATGATCATGCCGTAGAAGACGTCCCCCGGCCGCGCGTCCCGGTCTGCGCCCGCCGCCGGGATCGGCTCACTTCTCGATTGCTCCCACACCATGCGGAACTTCCGGTAGATGTCGTCACCGGCCAGCGCGCAGTCGTTCTGCTCGCAGTGCGCGATGAAGTTGCGCAGTGCCCGTTCGAAGCCTTCCGCCTGCGCCAGCGCCCGCTCCATCGGCGAAAGCGAATTGTCCACAGCGCCGTCCAGCACGAATGCCCGTACCTGCTCGGGGAACAGGTCGGCGTACACCGAGCCGATGCGCGTCCCGTAGGAATAGCCGACGTAGTTCAGTTGCTCCTCGCCCAGCGCCTCCCGGATCCTGTCCATGTCCCGCGCAACGTTCCGCGTCCCCAGGTGCGGGATCAGGTCTCCGTGCCGCGCCATGCAGTCCTGCGCGAACTGCTCCGTAAGCTCGATGAGCGCGTCGAAGTCCTCCTGGTTCCGCGGCGCCGGGTCCGCCCCCACGTAATCGAGCAGCGTGTCGTGGCAGATGATCGGCGAGCTGCGACCCACCCCGCGTGGGTCGAAACCGACAATGTCAAAGCGCTCCGTGATCGACGTTCCCAGGATCCTCGCCCAGGTGCGCGTGAAGTTGATCGCCTCACCGCCCGGGCCGCCCGGGTTCATCAGCAGCACGCCGATGCGCTCTGCATCGCTCCGTGCGGGCTGCCGCACCACCGCAATCTCGATAGTTGCGCCCTCGGGCTCGCTGTAATCCAGCGGCACCTCCAGGTACCCGCAATCCCATCCACCGCCGCACGGCTCCCACTCGATCGAAGCTGCCCCGGTCGCCTCCTGCGCCCCGGCAGGCCGCGCGGCCAGGAAGACGAGCAAGGCAAATGCGAACAGAAGCGCTGTGCGCCGCCTCATCACATACGCAACGGTCACACGTCGATGGTACATGTCGTTATCTGAGTATCGGTAAAGCGTGCGCTATGCCCCAGTGCGCCCCTCACCGCAGGTAAGCGTGGCGCTATCTCGCCACCTACTCCTCGCGCGAGTAATCCCAGGAGATGATCTTCCGCGGCGTTACCCCGATATAGGCCGCGCCGGGGCGCGGTTCGGTCGGCAGTTCCTCTTCGGGTACGCCCCGCTGCCGCGCACCCTCCCGCGAAAGCCGGACCAGGTCCTCCGGGTCGGTATACACCCGCGCATCACCCTGGATCATCACGCCCTTGATGTCCCCCATCGTCCGCCCGGCTTCCAGCGACAGGCTCACCTTCGGGTTGCGCTCGATGTTCTTGATCTTCTGCGTCCCGGCGCGGCAGCCCAGGTACACCTCTTCGCCCACCCGGAAGTAGCCGATCGGCACCGAATGCGGGTAGCCGTCCCGCCCGAGCGTCGTCAGCGTAATCCACCCCGGCTTCGCATCCAGGAATTCGTGCACTTCTTCGCGAGTCAACTTTGCTGGCATGTTCGAAGGATAGACCACGCGGCTCCCGCAAGGGCATCGTGGGCCTCACTTCGGACGCGCGAGCGTTCTTGCAGTCTTTACCTTCGTTCGTTGCCCCGGGCCTCCCCATGCCCATAATGGCGCGGCACACCAGCAGCGGAGCATGCAAGCATGGCGAACTACGTCCGGTTCGAACGCAGGGACGGCACCACCGGCGCCGGGGTCATCGAGAAAGACTCCATCCGGCTCGTCGAGGAACCTTTCTGGGAAAGCAGCGTCACAACCGGCGAACGCATCGCGATGAGCGCCGTGCGCTTGCTGCCCCCCTGTGAGCCGCGCTCGATCATCTGCGTTGGGCTGAACTACGCCAGCCACCTGCAGGGGCGCCCCGCGCCGGACCCGCCCACGCTGTTTTTCAAGCCAATCTCCAGCATCGCCGGCCCGGACGACGACATCGTCCTGCCGAAAGACGCGGGCCGCGTCGACCCCGAGGGCGAAATCGTCATTGTCATCGGCAAACAGGTCCGCAACGCCACCCGCGAAGAAGCGCTGGACGCCATCTTCGGCTATACCTGCGGCAACGATGTCTCCGCGCGCAAGTGGCAGCGCGAAGACGGCCAGTGGTGGCGCGCGAAAGGCGCCGATACCTTCGGTGTCTTCGGCCCCGACATTGTCACCGGCCTCGAATACGACCAGATCGAGCTGCGCGCCCGCGTCAACGGCCAGGAAGTCCAGCACGGAAAGTCTGACGAACTCATCCTGGATATTCCCGAGACCGTCCGCTACGTCAGCGCCGTCATGACCCTGGTACCCGGCGATGTCATCTTCACCGGTACGCCCGGCAGCCCGCCCGAGATCCACCCGGGCGACGTGGTCGAGATCGAGATCACCGGCAGCGGCGTCCTGCGCAACGCGGTCGCCGCGGAACAGTAGCTCAGGCCCACTCCAGGTAGCGGATGTCGACCCAGCCGTGGTCGCGCCCGTCGCGCGTCACGCGCACATAGCGGATGGCGTCGTTCGGGTTGTCGTGCACCGCGGCCGCCCGGGCAGGCATCCCCGAATAGCCGGGGATCGGCTCCGGCGGCTCCTCCAGCGGGTTCAGGCTGAGCGCCGATCCACCCGGCACACAGTCGATCGTGCGCGCATGCGACGACGGATACCCCTGGAGCTCCAGGCACTCGGTGTCCGCCGCCACCGCAAACGCCAGCTTATCGCCGTATGGGGGCAGCTCCACAAGCGGCGGCAGCAGCGTCGGCACGTCGTTGGCCACAGACGGCAATACTGGCCCGAAGACGAAGCGCATCTCGCGGCTGCCGGCGCTCCATGGATTGATTGGCAACGTCGATGGCGGCTCCGCGGGTCCAAGGACGCGCCCGCTCGAACGCTCCCAGGCCAGCACACCGCCCAGGCTGACCAGGTCGAAATTGTCCGGTGAAGGCTCGGGGTCGGCCGGACGGCCCAGCGACGCAGCCTCCGGCGGCAGCGCGAGCATGCGCATCTCCGCACCGGTATCGCCGGGCTCCACCAGGTAATAGGTCCGCGGCCGGTGCGGTGCGGAAGCATCCATTTCCCGGCTCACATCCACGCTTTCCACCACGAAGGCGCTCGAATCCGCCAGCCATCTGCGGCCGGTCCGGCCGTACCACAATTGCCCCGACCGTACCCGGAACAGCGGCCTGTTTGCCTCGTCATCGAATACTTCCGTGTAGAGCCAGTCCTCCTGGCTGCCCGTATGTGTCAGCAGCGTCCGCAGCGTCCCCTGTTGAGCGCGGTACCGCCCATCAGGGGAAACTTGCCCCGGCAACCTTGGACGAAGCCTCCCAATCGCGCGCAGGTCGCCCACCTGCCCGCCAGGATGGATGGTCAACTCGTATGAAGCTGGCCGCTCCGACGGTTGCCGCGAGACCGGCTGGGCCAGCACCCGGAATGCCTCCGCGCCCAGCGGCTCAGCCGCCGAAGGGTGAAGCGGCCGGCCATCGTTCGTATCGGGCAGGTGCACCCTGGCCACTGCACCCGACGCGATCTCCACAACGAAGAGCTCGGTACCCGCGGTCACCAGGATGTGCGACCGGTCCCCGGACAGCGTCATCGAAACGCCCATCCGTGCCGCCGCCCGCAGCTCGAATCCTGATACCCTTTCCAGCTCACGATTCACCACGTCGAATCCCCCCGTTGGCCGTGGCGGGCGCAGCAGGCCGGATGCGAAGTCCGTATGAGCGAAGATCAACAGCTCGTCGTCCAGCA
>SLAK01000396.1 GCA_007126855.1 Dehalococcoidia bacterium
CGCCTGGGAAAAAGAGGCGCGCGCGACGCTCGAGCTTGCGGGCTTCGATGGGGACCTCGCTGTCGATGCCGCCCGCGACGCGCTTCGCGTCCTAACCGGCGAGCTTGATGAGGAAGAGTTCCGCCGGCGCTACCACAGGCGATATGTGCGTGAATTCGGCGTCGACGACCGGCCTGCACCCGGCCACCCGGCAGCACCCGCCGCCGGCACTCAGCCTTCAGAAGCCAGTGAAGCGGCTGAAGGCGCTGCCATCGGGGCGGGCGATGGCAACGGGGAAGCGGACGAGCCCCCACTTACGCGCAGCGGCGACACGCTCCTTTCCCGGCGTTCTGCCCTGGGCCTGGCCGGCGCCGGGGCGGCAGCCCTCTTCCTGGGCGACCTGGCCTATGGCAGCGGAGGCACCGGCAGCCCTGGCGCCGCGGTCGACGACGAAAGCGCCTCCACGGGCGGCCAGGCGGAAGCAGCCGATGAAGACCGCTCCGTCCGATGGGGCATGGTCGTCGACCTGGAACGCTGCGACGGCTGCCTTATGTGCGTGATGGGCTGCCAGCAGCAGAACGGTCTGCCCGAGGGCGTGCACTGGATCTACTCGCTTGCCTATCGAGAACCAGACCGGCCTGACGATCTCAACATCCTTCTGCGGATGTGCCAGCACTGCTCCAACGCACCGTGCGTCAAGGTCTGCCCCACGGCTGCACGCCACTATCGCGACGACGGCCTGGTACTGGTGGACTACGACCTTTGCATCGGTTGCCGCTACTGCCAGGTTGCCTGCCCCTATGGCGCCAACTACTTCCAGTGGACCGAACCCGAGAACTACGGCGGCGGTTTCGACGGCGAACGCAAGGACGCGCGCGGCCGCAGCGTGGTTGGTGACCCGCCTGTCGGCGTGATGGGCAAGTGCACCTTCTGCCCGACGCGGCAAGACGCCGCGCTCCAGTCGGGCGAAAACCCGCCACCGGGTGAGACCACCTGCGAGCTGGCCTGCCCGCACGACGTGCTGCACTTTGGCGACCTTAACGATCCCGACAGCAAGCCGAACCGCTACCTGGAGGAGAAGCGCCGGGAGAAGGGCGGGCCGGTGCATACCTTCCGGCTGCTCGAAGACCTGGGCACCAGGCCAAACGTGATCTACATCGGCAGCCCGCCGTCACCACGCGCAGAAGCTGTCGAGCCGCCCTTCCCTTATGAGGAGCGCGGGTTTGTCGAAGAACGTCGCATCGTCCTCGAAGGCCCGGAGCCATGGTTCCGCCGCATTCGTGGAGAGAGCAGGGAAGGGAGCGAGTGATGGATAGAGAACACCGCACAACGAAGATTTTGCAGCCGCTCACCCGGCGCCCTTCCTGGGGCTTTCTTGTGCTGCTGGGCCTGGCAATCCTGGGGCTCGCGTGGTTTGCCTATGCCTGGTCCTTCCAGTTGCAGCACGGGATGATCGTCACCGGGCTGGGAGACTGGGGCACGGGCGGCGGCATCCCCTGGGGGCTCTATGTGGGCTCCTTCATCTGGTGGGTGGGCATTGCCCACGGTGGGATCATCATCTCCGCGGCCGTCCGGCTGTTTGGGCTCGAAACCTACAAGCCGGTCGCTCGCCTGGCCGAGCTTCTGACGCTCGTGGCCCTCTCCATCGCTGCCCTGTACATCGTGGTGCACCTGGGCCGCCCGGAGCGCGTGGTGACCAGCGTCTTGCCCAATCTGCCAACGACCATCCGCACGTCCCCGCTCGCGTGGGACGTCACCGTCATCACGCTCTATTTCGTCCTCACCGCCACCTATCTCAGCCTCACCATCCGCGCCGACCTGCACGCGATTCGCGATCGCCTGCCGCGCATCCTCTCACCGGTCTACGCCCTGCTGCTGCTGGGCTACCGGCCGGAGGAGCAGCCGAAGCTGGAGCGCATGGCCTGGTGGCTGGCGCTCGCAATCATCATCCTTGCGCCGCTCTTCCTTCACGGTGGCGTGATCCCCTGGCTCTTCGCGTTGCTTCCCGGCCAGCCCGGCTGGTTTGGGGCCGCACAGGGCCCGCAGTTCCTGACCATCGCCCTTAGCTCGGCGCTGGGCTCGGTCATCGTCATGGCCTATATCTTCAGGCGCGCCTATGGATGGGAGGAGATCCTCGACGACCGTGTCTTTGCCGGCCTCGCACGCTGGCTCGCCCTCTTCGGCCTCCTCTTCCTCTGGTTGCAACTGCAGCAGATCATCACCGGCGCATCGATGGCGCCGGAGGCTGCAACGGCCGTGACCGAGGCAAAGCTCGCCGAACCGCTCTACTGGCTGGCGCTCGGCATGGTGGGCGCCGCGGTCGCCTATCTGGGGCTGCAGATGCTCTACCCGTCCCTTTTCACGGTCCCGCGGACCGTGGCTGCAGCGGCCCTCCCGGTGCTGGCGACGCTGCTCGAGAAAGTGCTGTTCGTGGTCGAAGGGCTGATGTATCCCGTGTTCACGCTCTATGAAGGTGTCCCGGGGCGCTATTCGCCCTCATGGGTGGAGCTCTCGTCCATCATCGGCGCCTTCTCACTCGTGGTGCTGTTCTTCTTGCTGATCAGCCGCATCATCCCGCTGGTCGAAGTCGAAAGCGAACCCGAGGCACAACGTCCCGTTTCGCAAGACGGCCACAAGCCGGCCCGCACTCAGCAAATCCCGGTTCGGCAGCCCTCCACATCCCGGGCGCCCGAGCCGATCCTCCGGCGAGGTGAATCATGACTGGACCTGACATCGGCACGATCGTCATCTTCGGCGTTGTCCTGGCGCCCGTGTACCTGATGCTGCTCGGCTGGTTCCTGGGGAAACCCCGCGACCTTCGCCGCTCCTTCATGGGCGTTGGTGTCATGGCCTCGATCACCGTCGGCATGTGGGCCGGCCTCGCGCTCTTCGCGGAGCTGCTAGGTGTGCTGTTCTTCTGAGTTCTCGCTCCCGTGTACGCCTGCGCTACGCGAGCCATGGGCATATTGACAGGAAAGGTCGAGCGGTTCCCAGGAAAGAGGCCGAGCGGCCGCTCCGCTCGATTCCGGAGAGTCCTACGTTCGTAGGAGAACACTGCTGGAAAGCCATGCATCAACCGGGAGGGCGCTGCATGCCCCACTTCAACCGTCACCGTCAGAAGAGCGCACGGGTGCTTGCCCTGCTCGCCGCGGCGCTGACCGCACTGGCGCTCGCTGCCTGCGGCGGTTCCGACGAAACGCCGCTCGTTGGCGACTCATTGTCGCCCGGCAACACAGCAGCGCCCAGTACGGTCTGGGTGGCCCATAACGGCTCCAACGACATCCATGTCATTGATGAAGCGACGATGGAAGTGGTCGCCCGCATACCCGTTGGCAGCGTGCCCCACGATGTTGCGGTAGGAGGCGACTACGCTGTCGTGCCGAACTCGGTGGATGCCACGGTCTCGCTTATCAGCCTCGAAAACTATCGCGTGGTTGCCGAGGTCCCGGTCGGCAGAGCGCCCCACGATGCTGCCGTGACGCCTGACGGGCGGCTGGCATTTGTCACCAATACGAGCGACGACACCGTATCGGTGATCGACCTGGAGGAGCGCGCGGTCATCGAGACAATCGAAGTTGGCGGCGCCCCGCTCCACGTCCTGGTGGGACCGGGTGGCGCATACGCCTACGTAGCCAACGCCGGCAGCGGCGACCTTTCCGTGATCGACATCACCTCCTTAAGCGTGGCCCGCACACTTCCCGCCGGCGACGGCGCACACGGCGTGGTCATCGCTCCGGGCGGCGAATCCGCGCTCGTGACGCTCAGCGGTGCGGCAGGGCTTGCCCGGATTGATCTGGACAGCGGCCAGGTCACCGGCACCCTCACCACGGGCCCATCACCCCACAACCTGGACATCAGCTCCGACGGCACCCGTGCCTACGTCGCCAACACCGGTGACACGACGGTGGCGGTGATTGACCTTGGGCGATGGCGCATTATCGCGACGCTCGACGTCCTGGCGGACG
>SLAK01000352.1 GCA_007126855.1 Dehalococcoidia bacterium
CGGCTGCGGGTGCCGCGCGAACGCGTGGACTTCGGTTCTTCCGTGGCGGAAGCGGCTTCGGCGGTCTCGTTGGAGTCGCTGGGCGCGGCCTCGGCCTTGTCCCTGGTTTCGGTGCGGGAGCGGGAGGTTCCACGGCGAGTGCGGGTGGAGCGGCGGGAGGAGGAAGATGCGCCGGGGTTATCGTCTTCGGCGGCGGCTTCGATGGCCGGGGGCTGCTCCGGTTCGTTGAGCTGGGGCGGAGTGTGCTGGTTGTCTTTGCGAGGGAAGATGTTGAGTGCCATTGGTTCGGGTTAACTACCCATCCTTTGTAATACGCTGATTCGTGCGGCCACCTGGCCGGCAATGGTGTGGAAGGCTTTGGCCGATTCGGAATCCGGGTGGCTTTCGACGATCGGCACACCGGAGTCTCCGCCTTCGCGGACTGCGGGCTCAATAGGGATAGCCCCGAGAAAGTCGATTCCAAGTTCGTCGGCGGCCTGCTCGGCGCCGCCGCTGCCGAAGATGTCATACTTTGTGCCGGTGTCGGGCGCGATGAAGTAGCTCATGTTCTCGACCATGCCGAAGACGGGGACATCGAGCTTTTCGAACATGGACACCGCCTTCATGGCGTCTTCAAGGGAGACAGCCTGGGGTGTTGAAACGATGACCGAGCCAGCCACGGGCGCTTCCTGAGCCAGGCTCATGGATGCGTCGCTGGTGCCCGGGGGCAGGTCGATAATGAGGTAGTCGATGCCTTCCCAGGGGACATCGTGAAGGAGCTGGCGGACGGCGCTACCGATCATGGGGCCACGCCAGACCACGGGGGTTCCGCGCGGCAACAGGAAGCCGATGGAGACGACCTGGACGCCGTGGCGTTCGACCGGGCGAAGGCCGCCCTGCTGCTGCGCCTGGACGCCGGCCGGGATGCCGAACATCGTGGGGATGTTCGGGCCGGTGATATCGGCGTCGATGAGCCCGACGCTCGCGCCGGAGCGGGCAAGGGAGACGGCCAGGTTTGCGGCGACGGTGGATTTACCCACGCCGCCCTTGTTGCTGGCCACTGCGATGATGTTGCTGACGCCGGCGACCGGCTGCTTGCCTTCGCCGGGGGTCGTCGCGCGGACTTTGGCGCCAAAGTCGATGCGCACTTCGTGGATGCCAAGCGGCTGGAGGACTTTCTTGACGTCTTCTTCGATGACGTCCTTGAGCGGGCATGCCGGGGTGGTCAGTTCGAGGTCGAGGTCGACCGCGCCGTCTTCGATGCGGAGGTCTTTGACCATGCCGAGTGAGACGATGTCGCGGTGGAGTTCGGGGTCCTTGACCGTGGCCAGGGCGGCCATGACATCGTCGTTACTCACGACAGGAGCCGTGGACATAGATGGAATATCCCTTCCTGAAGGCGCCGGGCTTAAGGCGGGAAACCGGTGAAGCAATGGTCTCTACGCAAGACGCCCGGCGGGCCGGGGGTTCGCCCTTTCATGACAAAGGGCCACTACTCCATCGTAGAAGGCCTCACAGTGCGGAGCAATCTTTCCCGTTGCTTGTCCTTGTTCACGGATTCTTTCGGCCGAGGGGCATAGTGTGACTCACCAGCCAGGGGGCCACGGGGGGACGTGTCCCGGCACGCGCCCTGATAGCGGCCCACACATGAGGGCAGACATGCAACAGCACATTGTGAGCGACACCGGCACGCCTTCTCTTCTTTGCCGGCACCACTGGGTTATCGAGACGCCGAACGGGGCTACGAGCCACGGCAGCTGCAAGCGCTGCGGCGTACAACGCGAGTTCCGCAACAGCACCGAAGACCTGCTCTGGGATTCGGACGGGTTCAACCTGGGCAACGGCCGGTACCGCGGCAAGAAGCAACAAAAGGCTGCCTCGGCCTGAGCAGGCGGGCTGCCGGGACATCGCAGTTGAAGGGTGACGCCCGTACACTAAGTAGCGATGCCTCCGCGCCTTGCCGTTGACCTTGCCCCGGGGCACAAGACTGAGCTGCTTCTGCGGAACCCGGTAATGCCCGCTTCAGGCACCTTTTCCTGGGGCGCGGAGTTTGCGAAGCACTACGACATCACGCGCCTGGGCGCCATCGTGAGCAAGGGCATCACCATCCGGCCCAGGGCGGGGAACGTGCAGCCGCGGGTCGCCGAGACGCCGATGGGTATGCTGAATTCGATCGGCCTGCAGAATGTCGGCATTCGCGCGGTGGTGGATGAGCTGGCGCCGATGTGGGAGCGCTGGGATGTCCCGGTGATTGCGAACCTGGCCGGCGATACTGTTGGCGAATTCGGCGAGCTGGCGCGCGCGCTTGACGGGGTGCCCGGCATTGCCGCGCTCGAATTGAACATTAGCTGCCCGAATGTCGACGTCGGCGGGCTGGAGATCGGGCAGGACCCGGTAGCGGCTGCGCGCGCAACCGAGGCTGCGGTACGCAGCACGGACCTACCGGTAATCGTGAAGCTGACGCCGAACGTGACCGACCCGGTCGACGTGGCGAAGGCGTGCGAGGACGCGGGCGCGGCAGCGATTTGCGCCATAAACACGGTGCTCGGTCTGGCGATCGACACGAAGCGGCGGCGCCCGGTGCTGCCGCGTGGGCGCGGAGGTCTGAGCGGCCCGGCGATCAAGCCGGTCGCGCTGCGGATGGTCTACGACGTAGCGCAGGCGGTGCGGGTCCCGGTGGTGGGCTGTGGGGGTATCCGTACCGGGGAGGATGCCATCGAGTTCCTGATGGCGGGGGCAATGGCGGTGCAGGTCGGTACCGCGAGCTTCGCGAACCCGCGCGCGTTGCTAGACGTGGTCGAGGGCATCGAGGCATGGCTGTGCGCGAACGATGTGGGCGATGTCCGCGAGATCATCGGTTGCGCATTGCCGGCCCGGGACTGAACCGGGCTCGACCAAGATCACAGCGCCGTTTGCTGGTAACCTGCAGGATTGCAATGGCGGGCACGATAGTGGCCGCGCTGAACCCAATTACGGAAGGATATTCCCCAATGGCAATTCGATTTGATGGACAGGTTGCACTTGTAACAGGCGCTGGCGCCGGACTGGGCCGGGCCTATGCGCTCGACCTGGCCAGCCGGGGCGCGAAGGTGGTCGTGAACGACCTTGGCGGTGACCCACACGGTGAAGGCGAAAACCGCGCACCCGCGCAGAAGGTCGTGGACGAAATCAAGGAAGCGGGCGGCGAGGCCGTGCCAAATTTCGACAGCGTGGCCGAGTACGACGGCGGCTTCAACATGGTGAAGCAGGCAATGGACACCTGGGGCCGGCTGGACGTCGTCATCTGCAATGCGGGCATCCTCCGCGATGTGGCGTTCCACAACATGAGCGAAGACGACTGGGACAAGGTGGTGGCGGTGCACCTGAAGGGCACCTTCACGGTATTGAGGGCGGCCTGGCCGGTATTCCGGCAGCAGAGCTATGGCCGGGTGGTGCTGACCACCTCGAGCTCGGGCATCTACGGCCAGTTCGGGCAGGCGAACTATGGCGCCGCCAAGACGGGCATGCTCGGTCTGATGAACGTGCTGAAGCAGGAAGGCGCGAAGTACAACGTGAACGTGAACACGGTCGCGCCGGTGGCGGGCACCCGGCTGACCGCGACCGTAATGCCGGAGGACATGCTGCAGAAGCTGAAGCCAGAACTGGTCGTCCCGGCTGTGACCTATATGGTCTCGCAGGACTGCACCGACAGCGGCTACATCATCGAAGCGGGCGCCGGCAGCTTCAACCGCGCTTCCATCGTGAAGGGCAACGGCGTGGCGCCGGGCATGGACGAGCTGAAGGACGCCGAATGGATCCAGGCGAACTGGGACAAGATTTGCGACCTGGAAGGCGCCGAGCCCATGTGGCGCACCGGCCAGACGCTGAAGGACTACCTGGCGAGCAAGCAGCAGGGCTAAGTACAGATCCCACCATGGTCAGGGTGGGATACGAGGGGCCTTCGTGGTCTGGTTGCCTGGCAAC
>SLAK01000063.1 GCA_007126855.1 Dehalococcoidia bacterium
ATGGGCATCTGCGGCCAGGTTGGCGAAGCCACCTACATGTCGCGCCACGCCTCCGTAAACGCCGGCCTCCCCGTCAGCGTCCCGGCCATGAACGTAAACCGCCTCTGCGGCAGCGGCCTGGAAGCTATCCACACGGCCGCCCGCTATGTCCAGAGCGGTGATGCCGATGTCATCGTCGCCGGCGGCTCCGAGTCCATGACCAACGTCCCCTACTTCCTGCGGCGCGCTCGCGATGGCTATCGCCTGGGCCACGGTCAGATCGAAGATGGCCTCATCCACATCCTGAGCGACCCCTTCAGCAGCGAGCACATGGGCGTCACCGCCGAAAACCTCGCCGAAGACTTCGAGATTACCCGCAGCGCCCAGGACGAACTCGCTGCCCAAAGCCAGGCGCGCGCCCTCCGGGCCATCGAAGAAGGCCGCTTCAAAGACCAGATTGTTCCCATCAACGTCAAAGTTGGCCGCGAAGAAAAAGTGTTCGACACCGACGAACACCCCCGTGCCTCAACTGTTGAAGCGCTCTCCAAGATGCGCGCTGCCTTCCGCGATGGCGGCATGGTCACCGCCGGCAACGCCTCCGGGATCAACGACGGCGCCGCCGCGCTTGTCGTGATGTCCGCCACAAAAGCCCAGGAGCTCGGCCTCAAGCCGCGCATGCGCATGGTCGCGCGCGCCGAAGCCGGCGTCGAACCCCGCATCATGGGCAGCGGCCCCATCCCCGCCGTGCGCAAGGCCCTCGACAAAGCCCAGATGTCCCTCGACCAGATCGACGCCATCGAGCTCAACGAAGCCTTTGCCAGCGTCGCCTGCGCCTGCGCCCAGGAACTCTCCCTCGACCCCGAAAAGACCAACCCGAACGGCGGCGCCATCGCCCTTGGCCATCCCGTCGGCGCCACCGGCGCTATCCTCACCGTCAAGCTCATGCACGAACTCGACCGCGTCGACGGCCGTTTCGGCGTCGTCAGCCTTTGCATCGGCGGCGGCCAGGGCATTGCCACCATCTTCGAGCGCATCAACTAAGTCCGAAGCTCCAAACAAGTACAAGACGGCCCTTTCGAGGGCCGTCTTTGCATCTGGAGATCTGGCGTCTCCGCCCCCAAACCCCTATAGTGCCCCGCGCAAGCCACATAAAGGAGGCCACCGTGGTGGCAGGCGATAGGGTTTGGGTCCAGGCCGATGGAGCACATCTCAACGTCCTTATCCGCGGCGAAGGACCCCTGGTTGTCCTTATGCCCTCGCTCGGCCGCGGCGCCGACGACTTCGATGCACTCACTCAGGAGCTCGCTGGCGCCGGCTACCGCGCCGCCGCCGTCGACCCGCGCGGCGCCGCCCAGAGTTCCGGCGCCACTGGCCGCCTCACCCTCCACAACTACGCCGAAGACCTTGCCGCAGTGGTGAAGCAACTGGGCGATGGCCCGGCCCACATCGTCGGCCACGGCTTCGGCAACCGCGCCGCCCGTTGCCTTGCCGCCGACCACCCCGACCTGGTCCAGTCGCTCAGCCTCCTTGCCTGTGGCAGCCGCGCTGATTCCGACCCCGAGGCTCGCGCCGCCCTCAAGACCTGCTTCCGGCTCGACCTTCCCCGTGAAGAACGCATGCAGGCAGTTGCACTCGCCTTCTTCGCGCCCGGGAACGACCCCTCGCCGTGGGAAGATGGCTGGTGGCCCTGTGTCGCATCCGCCGAAGTGCTCGCCAGCCGTTCCACCCCTGTCGACGAATGGTGGCCCGCCGGCACAGCGCCCATGCTGGTCATCCAGGGCCTCCACGACCGCATCTCCCCGCCCGCCAGCGAGGATGACCTCCAGGGCCAGTTCGGCGAGCGCGTCTCCCTGGTCAACCTGGACAACGCGGCTCACGCCCTTCTGCCTGAAGCACCTGACCGGGTCGCCGAAGAGGTCGTGAGCTACCTGGCGCGCATCAGCGGCTAATCCGCAAGCGCCGCATCCAGCGGGTCCCGCCATTCGAGTCCGGGAAACTTCCCGAAGTCCTTATCCGTGGTGATCAACGTTCCTTTGCTGGCCGCAACCAGTGCAGCCAGGTACGCGTCGCTAATGATCGATCCCCCGCCACTCAGCTGGGCGAACTGCCGAAACGCCTCCCAGAGAACTTGCCCGATCGGAAGTTCCACGTGGCCCTCGTTGCTCCGCAGTGCATCCATGAATGCGAACGCTTCAGTTACTGTGGCCGGTTGTTGAAAGACCCGTGGGTTCGTCACCAGCCTGATGAATCCAGACGCCACGACATCGGGAACACAGAACGCGTCGCCGGAATGCAATACCCGGTCAAGTTCGCGCAAGCATGTGTCATGGTGCTCCATCTCTTCGCGGAACGCGTAGATGAGCACATTCACGTCAAGGACGATAACCAGGGCCTTCTACCTCTTCAAGCAACTCCCGTGGCTTGTCGATTGTCCCCTTTATCCCCGCAACCAGTCCTTCGTTCCCGGGCGTTGGACGGAACGTCGGCAATGCACGGCGCGGGCCTTCCGGCCGCGGCTTACTTCTGGGAGCCGCGGCGGCGGCACGCTTCAGTGCCTCGCCGATGACCGCGTCCAGCGAGCACCCGCGCTGCTCCGCAATGTGCCGTGCCTTCTGCACAAGCTCCTCGTCCAGCTCGATCGTCAGTTTCATCGTCTCCACAGCATAGCACCGCGCCAAACGCAGCTCTTCGCTACACTAATTGGCCATGACCAACCTCTTCGAAGTCGCCGGACGCCCCGTCCCCATCGCCGCTGAACTCGGCGCCGAAATCCTCTCCCGTGAAGATGGCCGCGCAACGATCCGCTTCCCCGTCGAAGATCGCTTCAAGAACCCATTCGGCATGCTCCAGGGCGGCATGTTCGCAGCCATGATGGATATGGCCATGGCTGTCGCGTCTGAGGGCCTCGCCACCGCCTCCATGCAGTTCTCCATCCTTCGGCCGGCAACATCCGGCCATGTCATCGTCACCGGCGAAATTGTTCGCAAAGGCAAGACCCTCATCTACGCCGAAGCCGAAGTCCGCGACGAACAGGGCACCCTCCTCGCCCGCGGCAACCAGACCGGCATGTCCCGCATCCGCGATTCCAACGGCAGCAAGTGAGCAGCTGCGCGGCGCGCCACCTCACGCCCCCGGGAACTACTCCCTGATGCGCGCCGCAACCTCCTCCACTCCCCGCAACTCCCCCGTCGTCACGGTAATCACGAAGTCGTAGAGCTCGTCCAGGTCCGGTACGGTCCGTACACCGTTCAGCCGCAGGAACATCAGCATCGCCGCGAGCCCCGTGCGCTTGTTTCCATCGAGGAACGGATGAGCAATAACGATGCCCTGCAGCAGGACCGATACCTTCTCTGCAAGCGAGGGGAAGAACTCTTCCCCGAATGCTTCCGATTGAGGACGGAGAATCGCGCTTTCAAGCTTCGCAGGTGCGATTAAGGCGGCCTCTTGTCCCTCGTCCGCCATCACTTCCCGATGGGTGACGAGCACCTGCTCGAATGTCAGGTGGAGGATGGTCACTGCGCGAGACGCCTGAGGACGGGGCGGTATGTGGCAACCATGTCCCTGACGTCATCGACGAACTCTTCCGTAACGCCGCTCGACTCGAGTGTGGCGCGCGCGACGATGACCGAAAGAAGGTCGCCGACCGGCGTCCCTGTTCGGTCTGCCATCCCGCGGACAGCCGCAAACACATCGTCATCGAGCTCGACCATCACCTTGACCATGTCCTGAGTGTAGCACCCCGGACCAGCACTTCGTATCCACCGAACGCTACTCACGATCCACAAACGCTCTTTACACGCCCGGCTCCCTGTGCCTGCTACCCTGAAACGAAAGCTCTCCTTACCGGAGGTAAGCAATGACCCAAACCAACGTCGCCAACACCGAATACATCGTCGTCGGCCCCGAACACCAGCGCGTGCTCGGACCCGCCGACTTCGGCTCCCCCGGCCTCGAAGCCAG
>SLAK01000175.1 GCA_007126855.1 Dehalococcoidia bacterium
GCGTGCACGTCCAGCACGCCCAGGATGAACACGATATCCGGCACGCTCTCCGCATCGATGCCGAGCACCCGGTGATGGTCGGCGGCCGTCATCTCCCGGTACATGCGCCCCTAATCCAGCCCGAAGAGTTTGTCGAGCCCCACGATCAGGCCCTTCTGGCCGATAACCGCGCGTGTCGCCGCAATCACCCCCGGCATGAAGGACTCCCGCCCCGTCGTGTCGTGGCGGACCGAGAGCGTCTGCCCCAGCCCTCCAAAGATCACCTCCTGGTGCGCCACCAGCCCGGGGAGCCGCACCGAATGGATGGCTATGCCGCTGCTTTCAGCCCCCCGCGCCCCCGGCAGGGTTTCCTTCTCGCTTTCGCGGTACTCAAATGGCTGTTCGCGGGCCGCCGCCATCAGCTCGGCGGTCGTCTTCGCTGTGCCGCTGGGGGAATCCACCTTCTGTTCGTGGTGGAGTTCAATGATCTCCGCATAGTCAAAGAATCGGGCGGCCTGTTTGGCGAAGTGCATCATCAGCACCGCGCCGATCGCGAAGTTCGGCGCGACGACCGCGCCCAGCCCGCGTTTCGTGCACTCGTCGTCCAGCCACTGCATGAAGTCGTCGCCAAGACCCGTCGTGCCGATCACCAGGCGGCAGTCGGAATCGAGTGCCGCCTGCGCCAGGCCCGGCGTCCACGCCGCGTTCGTGAAGTCGATCACGACGTCCGTCGGGATCATCGAGAAAAAGTGCGCCGGGACGCTGCTCACGATCAGGCCATCGAAAGTGTCTTCTGTGGCCAGGCCATCAAGAAAGCCGACGAGGCGCATGCCTTCGGTCGCCCCGATGGCATCGGCGACCTGGCGGCCCATCTTGCCTGTTCCGGAAACTGCAACGCGTATCTCTTCCATGAGCCGCCCATTGTACCGCGCCGTTCGACTTAGAGGGGCAACCGTGCGAAATTGAAGGGTGGCGCCCTGCGCTGTACGCTGATCCTTCCTCTCTAAACCAGGCGGGTTACTTTGACCAATCCAGACGCTCAAGAAGCACCGATGGACTCGACTCGACCGGCCCCCGCGCCGATCTCCCCTGAAGAACGTTCCAGGATCCGGAAGCAGATGACCGACCAGGCCGTCCGCCTCGCAATCGGCGGGCGCTGGGACGACGCGGTCGACATCAACCGCAACATGCTCACACTGCTCGGCGAAGAAGCCGAGACCTATAACCGGCTGGGCAAAGCCCTCATGGAAGTTGGCAACATTGGCGAAGCCCGCTCGGCGTATGCGCGATCGCTCGAAATCGACCCGGCCAACACCATCGCCAGGCGCAACCTGGACAAGCTGGGCACGATGCAGGAAGCCGGCGGCGCCGCACCTTCCGCGATCGACACGCGCATGTTCGTCGAAGAGTCCGGCAAGTCCACCACCGCTGTGCTGCAGGCGATTGAGCCGGACATCATCTCAGCGCTCGATGCCGGCGATGTGGTCGAACTCAAAGTCGAAGGCAACGCCGTCAACGCCTACAAGACCAATGGCGAATACATCGGCATGGTGGAGCCCCGTGTGGGTCTCCGCCTCTCCAAGCTCATGAACGCCGGCAACCGCTATTCCGCCGCCTTGATCACCGCTGCCGGGGATATCCGCCTCATGATCCGCGAGACCTATCAGGATCCCTCCCAGGCCGGCAAAGTCAGCTTCCCGCGCTCGCAGAAGGTCGATGTCCGCGCCTACACCCGCCGTGGCCTTCTGCAACCCGAAATGGAAGAGCTCGACTTCGATTCCGACGAGGGCGATGACGACCTGGGCGACGAACCGGAGGAGCGCTGGAACGACTCTGGCGGCGACGACGTGCCGGGCGTCGGTGTGAACATCGAGCCCGAGGACGAAAGCTACGACTAACGCGTGAAGGCGCCCGGGCCCGTTCCCGGCTCTTCTGCTACTGGCCGGTACGCCTGGCCGCTGTGCTTTCGACTAGCGTCGCCATGAGTCTTGCCGCCTCGGCAGGATCCAGGCCCTGGCGCGCTAACGACTGCCACGTGTTGAACTCGAGCGCCATGCCAATCAGCGCGGCGGCGCGGCTCAGGTCGTCTCCTTCCAGGCCCCATGGCTCCAGGAGCACATCCCGGGCGGCGTCGTAATACTCGCGCAGCTCTACCATGACCGGACCGAACGCGGGCACCAGCGGTGCGTCGCGGAGGATCTTTTCGAACATGTCCGCCGTTTCGTCGTAGTAGTTGTAGAGGTCAACCAGCGCCGCTTTCGCCCGCCGCGCCGGGTCTTCGATGGGCACCCATCTCGCCGGGTCCGGCATCGGATGGCGCTCCTCCCAGTCCGCTCCGCAGGCGGCAACCAATGCCTCCTCGTTCGGGAAGTGGCGGTAGACGGTCAGCCGGCGCACGCCCGCCCGTTCCGCAACGGCGCTCACCGTGGTGTGCGCCGGACCCACGGTGCGGTGAAGGTCAGAGACCGCCCTCACGATGCGGCGCCGCGTCTCGGCCTGCTTCTCGGCGCGCTTCCGAAGTTCATACTTGCGCTTTGGCATTTAGGAGAACAATCCTGTCTCCTGATATTGACGCGTTCGCTGGCAGCAGTCTACACTTCCGCGAAATCAGTGGACAAGATTGTTCACTGATTAGTCTGCAAGGAGCCGCCAGATGACCGACCTTACCGAAATCGCCCCGGACGTGTTCCGCATCTCCACCTACGTCCCCGACGCCGACCTCCAGTTCAATCAGTTCCTCATCCGCGACGATGAGCCGATGCTTTTCCATACCGGCATGAACGCCCTCTTCCCCGTCGTGCAGGAAGCGGTTGCGAAGGTTATCGACCCGTCCACCATCCGCTGGATCGGATTCAGCCACTTCGAGGCCGACGAATGCGGCTCGCTCAACGAATGGCTCAACATCGCCCCGCAGGCCGAGGCCGTCTGTAGCCTGGTCGGCGCGATGGTGAGCATCAACGACTTCGCCATCCGCCCGGCCCGCCCAATGATGCACGATGAAGTGCTCGAGACCGGCCGCTTCCGCTACCGCTTCCGCCAGACACCGCACGTCCCGCATTGCTGGGACGCCGGCCTGCTCTTTGAAGAGACGACGAAGACCTTGCTTTGCTCTGATCTGTTCACTCAGAGCGGAGAACGCGACGCCTTCACCACCTCGGACATCGTTGAGCCCTCGCGCAACACCCTGAACGAATACGAGCAAACACCGCTCGCGGGCTACATGCCCTACACGCCGAAGACCGGCGCGATACTCAACGGCCTTGCCGAGTTGGAGCCGGCCACCATGGCCACCATGCACGGTTCGACCTTCGAAGGCGACGGCAAGCGCGCGCTCCAGGACCTGGCCGGTGTCATGAAGGAAGTGCTCGGCGACGGCGCTAGATAACCGCCCGCGGGCACCCCAGCAGCTCGCTCCCAACCCGTGACTGGGAACCCGGAGTAGTCCCATCGAGCTCGGGCACGCTCCCCGCGACGCGAATGGTCTGGACGGTGAGCCATTCACCGCTCTCCTCGTCGCGGAAGCCGACGGTGAAGTGGTATTGCTCCGGGTCCAGGCGGAGCGATTCGCCGCCGTCCTCCAGCCGGACCTGGAAGCAGAAGACGCCATTGTAGCCCGAGGTGGCGCCTTCGCTGGTCCAGTGCAGGGCGGTGTGGCCTTCGCGCCACAGCCAGAACTCCATCGTCGCGTCATCCTGGGATACCAGCCGGGTCACCACCTGGAGCGATGCCTGGCGGTTTTCCAGGCTGGAGTAGCGCACGTTCTGCATGAGCAGCTCCCACCCATCGGCATCACCAATCGCCTCGGGCGGCGGCTCATCGACGTTGTAACTGGCTGTGCCTGACGTCGATCCGAGCAACGACCGGCCGGACGGCGACGTCACGTCCGAAGCGTCCGGCTGATCGCATGCCGCCACGAAGATTACGACGAGGACCACGAGGGCGGGAAGCA